>CBCTZG010000003.1:0-76781 GCA_965151315.1 uncultured Clostridia bacterium | reverse complement strand
ATGCCAGCTGCATTTGCGCAATAAAGAAAAGAATCCCGTAGCAAATCACTTTATGGGAAAAATAATAAGAAACTGAGAAAAAAATCATATATCTCACCTTGAAAAAACGATATAATAATAAGCAGGAGGCGTGGGATATGGGATTGCGAAGTATCAGGAAACAACATGCCGCTTTTTTAAGCGGCATTTTGCTTTTTGGAACCGTTGCAGGCTGCCGCCCGGAGCAGGCGGCGGTATATCCGCCGCTGCCAGGGAAAATCAATGAACTGGGCAATACGGTGGACTGTATTGACGAAATGCCCGATTGGACAGGGAAACAATTCGACCTGATCACCTGGTACTGCCACGGCACCTGGGCGCCAGACCGGGGAAAGACCGCCAAGACGGATTTATTCCGGGAGGAACTGAAACGGGTCTCCGGGATTACCGTTAACGAAGAGAAATCCTTTGATAACAACGGGGAAAGCGGGGATGTGAAGATCTCCAAGCTGATTGCCAAGGATGAATTCCCGGATATTGCTTTCGACCTGGATTTAAACCTGCAGGCCCGGCTGATTAAAGCGGACAAGATCTACGATTTGACGGACCTGATCCCTAAATATGCCACGAACTTAATGAAAATTGTTAATGCCAGCGAACAGTCCCGAGCGGCTTATGAAGATTTAAAGGCGGACGATAAGCTTTACTTTTTTCCCAAATGTACAGAAAGCGCATATCAATACATAGACCCGGATTTCAGCCGGGAAAAATATCAAAGCGTATTGGGGCCGGCGGAATCGAGGGGCTGGATCTGGGTACGGGACGATATCCTGACGGCGCTGTATCCACAGTGCAAGACCCAGGCGCAAATCCTGGATCAGTACATTACCCAGGGCACGTTTTCACCGGCGGAGCTGCAGGATTTTAAGATCACGGGGCTTGCGGATTTCCGGCGGTTTTTAGAACAGATCAACAGCTTAAACCTACAAGAGGATGGCCGCAAGATTTGGCCCTTTTATACCCATAACGGCACGGACAACTGGAGCCTATTGTCTGAGCTGAGCTGCCTGGTTGGCGCATACAATATTTCTTATTTTTCCTATTACGATATGGAGCAGCAAAAAATTTTGCCGACTATGAAGCAGCCGTGGTTTAAAGAGCTTCTGCGGTTTTACAACGAGCTGGTCCGTGATGGGCTTGCCGCGCCGGAAGCGATTACCGATGACCGGGCGGAATTTGAGAGAAAGAAAAATAACGGCGAGTACGCCATAATTTACGGACTGGAGGAACCACCCACAGACCAGGCTCTTCGGGCGGCGGGCAAAAATTTTTCTTATCGGAAGGTTTTGATCGACGTGCCTATGGACGCGCGGCGGTTCGGCCAGGCGCAAGAGCCATCCAGCGTATATGATGGGCTGCGGATTACGATTTTTAAATCGGAGCGGATCCAGGAACAGGATTTAGAGCAGATTATCCGTTTTTTGGACTTTTTCTATTCGGACGCTGGAATGAAATACAGCTATTACGGCCCGAAAAAAAGCGGGCTTTATACAGAAACAGAAGATGGTATTTTGGTTTATACCGATCCCAAAATGGAAGCAGACATGATCGATAGCGGCAGCCAGGAAGCTTTGGCTGATTACGGGTTTGCTGTGTGGCCTTCCCTGGAGCATTTTGCTACCCGGGCAAATATTTACGACCCCAGGCTGATGTATGCAAGGCTGCCCCAGCGGCGCGCTACGTTATATACGATGGCCTGGAATTCCAGCGTGATTGCCAAGCAGCCGGAAATGCCGGTGGTGAAGCTGCGCTGGAATATATGGAGCTGGGCCCAGTATGTGGAGGGTGTGCAGAAATTTTGGGATGCTCGGCAAGCCTCGGAAACGGCCATACAGATGATTTTTACTGCCAGGGACGATCAGGAGTTCGATCTTCTATACCAGGACATGGTGGATATTGTGGAAAGCAATGGATTGACCGAGGAAACTATGGAAGAATGGAACATGAAATTCAACGAGATGAACAAGGACTATATTTACAATATACAGAATTGGAACCCGGAAATTGAATGAAAAGAGGGGCTGCCATGAAAAAGTCGGGAACATTGGTCAACTTCATATTGGTTTGGACGCTTTTGCAAACGTCTGCCGGGGCGGTGGCAGAGCCGGATCTGGATGCGGGCGCCAAGGCTATTCAAAATGCGGTTATAATTGACACGCAGGCGTCCGCTATTCTGGTGAATGGCGCCCGGCGATATATTGATTGGGAAGATCCGCAGGAAAAGCCGGCGGTGATTAACGGAAGTATTTACCTGCCGGTCCACACACTGGCCCGGGCCTTGGGATATTACTATGAAGCGGAGCCGCAGCAGGGTTATTATCTTTTGCGAAAAGAAAATTTAGAAATTTGTATTGACGGCCGGAACGCTTACCGACAGGTTGGCAGAGGAAATCTGGAGGAGATTGAAAACCCTATGCTGTATCGAAACGGCGAAGCAATTCTGCCCATTCGGCGGATGGCGGAAGCAGCGGGGATGACGGCGGCCTATCAGGACGGCCTGGCCGTGCTGACAGATCAGGCGCCGGAAAGTATTTTGAACGATTCGGATGCAATGGGGCATATCCGTGCGGAACTATCGGATTTCCGGGAAACGCCGCCGGCAGGCAGAACATATTTTGTGGCGCAGACAGAAAATGCAGATGACAGCAATCCAGGGACCGAAGCGCTGCCCTTCCGGACCTTAAACCGGGCCGGACAAGCCGCGGGCCCCGGAGACCGGGTTGTGGTACGGGCAGGGATATATCGGGAAACATTCCGGCCGGCCAACAGCGGTACGGCAGCGGCGCCGGTCATCTATGAAGCATATCCAGACGAAACGGTGGTCATTTCCGCGGCAGAGCTGGTGACCGGCTTTCAGCCGGCGGAGAACGGTATGGTAAAGGCCCGGCTTCCGGCAGACCTGGGCGTGGGGCGAAACCAGGTGTTTTATCAGGGAGAGGTCCTGGCAGAGGGCAGATACCCCAATGGACCCGGCTTGGAGATGTCGGCGGATGGAGAAGCGTTATCTTCTTTGTTTCCGACTGCGGGTGATTTCCAAGTCAGCGCCCAGAATCGGCTCCGGATCGAAAGCGGCACGCTGCTTCAGGAGTCTGCCGGCTGGTGGGACGGCGCTATATATGTGGGCATGCAGGGGACTGGATGGGTGCTGAGCACCGGTTTGGTGGAAAAATCTGAACCCGGGGCTCTGACAATTGCCAACGATTTAAATATTTATGACCCTACGATCAAGAAAAACAGGGAAAGGCATTGGTGGTTTGGCTGGGAAGAAGGACAGCGGGAAAGCTATGGGTTCCTGACCGGCCATATCCATTGCGTGGACGTACCCGGCGAGTGGGCTGTACAAAACGGCGAACTGTATATACTCCCGCCGAACGGGGAAACGGCGCAGAGCCTGGCGGTAGAGGCCAAGGCCCGGCAGTTGGCGGTGGACCTTGGCGGAAAGCGCTATATACAGCTGCGGGGGATTGATACCTTTGGCGGCGGAATCCGGATGCAGGACAGTACGATGTGCGTTATCAACGACGGAGAAATGCGATATATCAGCCATTATATCCACGGCTATGACCAGCGGGAGGGCTATATTGACGACGGCAATGTCTTGAACGAAAACGGCGCCCCGCCCAGGGGTGAAATGGGCATTTACATCAGCGGCAGCAATAACGCGATTATAAATTCTGTCATTGACCACAGCGCGGCGGCTGGTGTCTATAGTACAGGTACCTATTTATATCTTGAAAATAATGTAATTAAAAACTGCGGCTATGCCGGCGGTTATGTCAGCGGCATAACATTTGGCACTGAGGGCTGGAAGGAACAAACGACGCCTCGGGGCGGCATGTCTATGTATCATAATACAGTCTATAACTGCGGACGCAGCGCACTGAACATGCAGGGCCGGCAGTATTGGGAAAATAGCTCGGATACGCCGTATCTCCCATTTGAGGCGGCCTATAACGATTTCCACGACGGCATTTTATTTTCGCTGGATACAGGTATCGTGTATGAATATTATGTCCATGCCGGCAGCCAAAGCCGCAACAGCAGCTTCCATAACAATTATGTGTATTATACCAGGCCTAAGAGCAACCCCTATAGCTTTGGGATCTACCATGACGGCAATACCAGCGGGATTGATACCTATGAAAACCTGGTGTTTACCACACAGCCTGGCGTACGATTCTCTAATGGGAACATTTATAAGCAGCCGGAGGCAGACTGCGCGGTTTGGAACAATATGGAGCTCAGAAATGATGTAGAGGGCGGCAGAGCAGGGCTTCTGGCTACGGATTTCCCAGGCGGGAAGCCATATTTCGCCGGGGCATATCTGCGGACGGCGGACTACCAGACTTATCGTGAACAGTTTATGGAGGAACCGTGGACAGCCCCCTATTACCGGGCGGCGGACGGCGTAGTTAATAATGGAAGCGTGGATGAAAACGGCTTGGCCCGGCTGAACACCGGCGGCTGGATCCGCTGGGATCAGGTGGACTTCGGCCAGGGCGGGAACCGGCTGGATATCAGCTTCCGGGGGAACCCCCAAAGGACGGGGGACCAGATCAGCGTTGTGGTCGGAGAAGATTTGGAAACCGGGAAAAGATATAACGCGGTGCTGCAGGCTACTGCCCCGGATCAGGAGACGGATAACCTGGCTTCGGTAGACACCCAGGCATTTACTGGTATGCAGACGGTTTATCTGCGGATGGACAGAAAGGTATCCAGCCAGATCGCCGGCTTTAGTGTAACAAACAGAGGGACAGAAAAGGGCGCCCACGATGGCGGCGCGGTATATGGCGGCGCGTATGATAACATCGAAAAAATTGGTAACCCGGCCTTTATCCCTACGCCGATCTACGGCGCCAACGGGGATCTGATCCACCCTATGGTGAAAAATACTTATGGCGGAACAGTACTCCGATATGACAATGTCACGATCCGGGAAGATGCGGCAAAGCTAACCATCACAGCGGCATCAGCAGCGTCCAGCAGCGGCGGGACCGTAGAGATCCGGCTGGGGGCGGCGGACGCAGAGCCAGTGGCGGTATATACGATCCAGGACACCGGCTGGGATACATACTTGGCGGATACGGTGGCTTTGATCCGTACAGTAAATGCCGGAACCTATGATGTTTATGTAACGTTTCAGGGCGCAGGAAAAACTTCCAACTTTTATACCTTTGGCTTTTTAGCTGAGTGAATATATCTGAGATTAGGTAATTGCGAAATTCAGCGAATTGAGCAATTATAACCTTGTTCTGCGAGGTATCGGGGATTTAATCCCTGATTTGTAATCAAAATTTGACGACATGTGCGTCAAATTTTGCGAAATGAAAAGTTTCGACAAATATAATTCCCATTATATGGAACTAAAATTAATTGTGAAACGTTCGTTTCGCAATTACCTAAATATATCTGATCAAAAGGAGGCAGTATATCGTGAAAAAATTGATTTCTTTCTTATGCGCAGTATGCATCCTCTGCGCGGCGGCGCCGGGGAGTATGGCGTATTTCTCTGTAGGCCCCAGGACATATACCTTAGAAAACGAAGACTGTACGCAAATGGTCTCGGCGGAGATATCGGAAGATATGATTGTCAGCGAGCCGGGCGGCAGGCTGACCTATGATTTCTATCTTCCGTTTGATTCGCAAAGCGTTGACGTAATGTATCATCCGGATGCCAGCGTACAGATGACCATGCAGACAGAAAGCAATACATATAAAATCACGCTGAACGAAACGGATTCCACTGTGAATTTCCGTTTCCCGGTTGTGGAGCGGAAAGGGGATCGGGTATTCACCTTGTCGTTTAACGGCAGCGCCCGGATCAATAAAATTGTGTTTAATAAAGTGGAAACATCAGAAACAGAGCGGGAAAAGCAGCTGCCGGCGCTGTCTGACGAAGAACTTGCAACGGTTTCTACCATTGCTGTGGACATCAGCTCCCCGGTTATGCTTGTCCGGGGCAGCCGGCGGTATGTGGATATGGAAAATATCCAAGCTACCCCAAGGATGATCCAGGACACTGTCTATCTGCCGGTGCATTCCCTGGCCCGGGCGTTGGGGTACTATTATGAGGATATGCCCGACAAGCAGTATATCCTGCTGCGGAATGAAACCACAGATATCTGCTTCACCGGGGATACGGCGTATAAGCAGGTCGGGGCCAATGAAAAAGAGGATGTGCCTGTCCGGCCCCAATATATTGATGGGAAGGCATATCTGCCCATCCGGTATTTTGCCGAGCTGACTGACAGGACTGTAGGCTATCAGGACGGGCTGGTCGTGATCGATACAAAGCATAGCGTCCAGGATATTCTGACGGATGAGAACCTATACCAGTTTGTCCGGGAAAAGCTGACTGCATTTTATCCGCAGCCGGCTGCGGGCAATATTTATCATGTAGCCCAGACCGAAAATGCTTCCGATGCGAATGACGGGACGGCCCAGCGGCCATTCCGGACACTGAATAAAGCTGGAGAAACAGCCCAGCCCGGCGACACGGTAATCGTACACGATGGTATCTATCGGGAAACCTTTGACCCAAAAAATAATGGGACGGCGGCAAACCCCATTGTTTATCAGGCGGCAGAGGGGGAAAACCCAGTGATCTCCGCCAATGAAACCGTATCTAATTTTGTCGACTACGGCGACGGCATGGCAGCGGCCAGCGTTGGCTGGGATCTGGGCGACGGCCGGAACCAGGTGTTTTACCAGGATAAGGCGATTATAGAGGCCCGGTATCCCAACGAGCCAAGAAAAGAAATGTCTGAAAATGGCGAGCCCCTTTCGGATTTATTCCCGGTCATGGGCGATTTTAAGATCCCCTACGGCGACAGTAAAATTGCCGTCAGCGACACCCTTCTGAATCAGGAGGAAGAGGATTACTGGCGGGGTGCGACCTTAGTTTCCATGCAGGGCCTGGGCTGGGCGCTGGGTACGGCCAAGGTGATTGGATCGGAAAAAGGCAAGCTGGAGCTTGGCGATACCACTACGCAGTGGTGGTTTGAGCCCGAGGAAAATGACAAGTGGAATTTTGGGTATCTAACCGGCCACATCCATTGTATGGACCTGCCGGGCGAGTGGATTATGACCAACGGCGCCCTTTTGATTATCCCGCCGGAGGGCGAAACCTACGAGACCCTGTCTGTGGAAGTGAAAAAGCGCCAGCTGGTTATTGACCTGGCCGACAGCCAGTATATCCATATGCACGGGATCGACACCATTGGCGGCGGAATCCGGATGAATGAAGCGGATATGTGCATGATTGAGGGGGCGGAAATCCGGTATATCAGCCACTATACCTATACCAATGACCAGCGGGAGGGCTTTATTGACGATCAGAACAGAAAGGATCCAAACGGCGCCCCGCCCAGAGGCGAGGTAGGAATCTATATGGGCGGCCGGGACAACATTGTCGCCAACAATATCATTGACCACAGCGCGGCCGCTGGTATCTACGGCGTAGGTCTCTATGAGTATATTGAAAATAATATCATCAGCAACTGCGGCTATATGGCCAGCTACATCAGTGGTATTACCTTTGGCACAGAAGCCTGGAAACCGCAGGCAACGCCTCGGGGCGGCTTCGCGGTATATAACAACACGGTTTATAACTGCGGCCGAAGCGTTTTGAACATGCAGGCCAATCAGGATGCGGACTGGACGAGTACGCCGGGAACCCCGTATGTCCCCTTTGAGGTGGCTTACAACGATTTTCACGACGGCGTCCTGTTCTCACTGGATACGGGGATAACCTATGAGTATTGCCTGATCTGCGAAACGGATAAGCAGCAGAGCAAATACCACAATAATTATATTTACTACACGGGATTGGAGACCAACCCATTCAGCTTTGGCCTGTACCATGATAACTTTGTACACGGTGTAGATACCTTCAACAATGTAGTATTTACTACCCAGGAAGGGGTAAAATTCTCCCAGACCTATGCCTTTAAGCAGCCCGACGCTGTTAGTGCTATGTGGGATAACAAAGAGCTGAAGACAGCGGTCATCGGCGGCAAAGACGCCCTGACCGTAGAAGATTTCCCTTATGGGAAGCCATTCTGGGCAGGATCCATGATCAATGAGGAAGAATACATGCTGAACTACGAGCAGATTACCTCAGGCGCCCCGGGGATGACCTATTACGCGGCGGCGAATGCGCAGTGTTCCGAAGGCGTGACAATTGACGAGGACGGCTTAGCGGTATTTTCCGGCAATGACCAGTGGATTGCGTTTGAGGGTGTAGATTTTGGCGAGGACGGAAACCAGATCAATATTGATTTTAAGGGCGACAAGTATAATACCAAGGACTACATTGAAATCATTATTGGTGACAGCATGGAAACAGGGACGGCATATAACGGCTATCTGGAAGCAAAATCGCCGACCGAGGTGCAGAATAACACCTTGCAGCAGAACGTAGTGACGTTCACGGGGATAAAAAATGTCTATATCCGGATGCTGGATTACCGTTCTGCAAAAATTGACAGGATCTCCGTCAGCAACCGGGGCTCTACACAAAACAGCCACGACGGCGAACGGATCTACGGCGGCGAATTCAACAATGTTGACGTGGCGGGGGATAAGTCCATGCCGCCGGCGGCCAAATATACAGTCCCCGGCGATGCCGTCCATCCCATGGTAAACAACACCTGGGAGGATACGATCCTGCGGTACAACAATGTGGAAGTGAAAGAGGACGCCTCTGTATTGACTGTAAGCTGCGCCAGTGACAGTACCCATGGCGGGCAGACGGTTAAGGTTTATCAGAACGTAATCGGCCAGCCTACCAAGGTATATGTAGGCGAGTTTACAACCCCCAGAGACGGCTGGGATAATTATGAAGTGCAGTACATCCCGCTGGAAACCAAGCTTGCCAAAGGAACGTACGATATTTATCTGCACTTTGAAGACAATGGCAACGACCTGAAAACCGACGGGACGAGCAACTTCTATTACTTTGGTTTCCTGCCCGGTATGCCGGCGGAAGAAAGCGCGGAGTAGAAAGGATGGTATCCATGAGAAGGAAAATAATCAGTATACTGCTTGCTTTAGCCCTGACGCCCTTAGGGGGCGCCTGGGCGCTGGCGGCGGAAACAGCGGACGAGGGGCTTGTCTTTGACATGGACCTGTCAGAATACAACGATACAGACGGCGTAATTAAAAACGCTGTTACCGGCAGTTCGGACGGCATTGAGATTAAAGGCGCGGCCAATGGAACCCGGCCGAAGCTGGGTACGATGGATTCGATGCAGGGACAGACCAAATACTTGTCCTTTTCCGGACTGCTGATGGGGGTTGTCGCGCAGCAATACGGCAGCGTAGACCTGTCTGCCGCGCTTTGCGCCCCGCTGCAAAACCAAGACGGGATGACGGTAGAGTTTTGGGTGAACTATCTGGCGACGGCCAACGGTACAACCAAATCCAGCCGGATCTTCAACTTTGGCCCGGAATCCGGCGCCAGTGACAGCAATAATTCCTATGAAATCTATGTATATGACGGCGATCCCAGCCAGTATTTTGTGCGTTATGCCAGAACCAGCATGGAGGCGTCCAAATACCTGGAAAAGCGCATTAACGTAAAGGAAAACCTGAACACCTGGACGCATTATGTGCTGACCAGGCAATGGGACGAGGAAGCCCAGGCGTATACCGGGAATGTGTATGTAAACGGCGTCTCCCAGGGCGCTTCTGTGGGCGGCATCCAGATCCCGGAGGATGGCTTCCGGGTGCAGATCGGGAATATGGCCGGCGGGGACATCCTCCATGGCAGCCTGGCCTCCTTTAAGCTGTATAATACTGCTCTTTCTGCGGACACGGTTAAGGAAAAGTACGACGAATCCAAGCTGGCCTTTATGACATTGGGCGACAATATGAATATTGTCAGCCCAACCCAGGGGAAAACGCTGGACACGGCGCCGGGGGAGATCGAGATTGTATTTGACAACTATGTAGACCCGGAAACGATCAGCGGTATTACCTTCAAAAAGACGGACGGCACAGAAATCACCGGCGGCATCCAGGTATACACAAAGGATGAAATTGCCCAGACCGTCTATGTCAAATACGGGAAGCTGGATTCAGATTCCGCATATATTCTGGATATCCCGGATACGGTTTGCTCCTTAAACGGCATTCGCTGCGGCGGCGCGCAGTTTACCTACCAAACTGAGGGCTTCTATATTTTCTATGAGGACTTTGAGGAGTATACAGTAGGCGGCAAGCCGGATGGGGACAAGCTCCTGTATACATCCAGTGATGTGGCAGGATCATTAGACAACGTCGTCGTTAAAGAGGCTACTGGAAATTCACCGGAGCGAAAGAAAAAATATGTGAGCCTGATCACGAATGCTGCGGAAGATAAAGCGTCGAACTCCACCGTATCCTTGAAATTTGATACGCCAGTTACGTATGATTTTGTGATTGAAGTCGGTGTGCGTGGCCAAAACGGTACTGCGGCAGCCAGGAATACTCGGTTTTATGGTTCGGCAGGCCAGTTCAGTATTGTAGGTAATTTCCAAAACGGCGTAGATATTCGTTCGGATACTTCAATGGGTGAGGACAAGGAGAAGCATGATGCGCTGTATAAGGAATATAGCACTAGCGCCAAGGATGAATTTGGCTTTATCCGGATGAAATATATATTCCAGAAAGACACGGATGGAAAATACATTGTAACCGGAACTTGCCTGGATGACCCGAATGTGGATTATAGGATGCCGATTATCCATTATGATTGTACAGAGTTTATGGCGGTGCAGCAGTATAATAATCCAAATACAGATATGTGTGTTGATTTGAGTTACATTAAAATGTATAAATACAGTGTACCGGAAATTGTCAGCGATAACACCCAAACCCTGACCCAGGATTCTGACGAGATCACCATGGTATTTTCCGAAGATATCGACCCGGCCACAGTAACCGAGAACTGCGCTAAGCTGGTTAACACCAAAACCGGCGAAACAGTCCTGACCCGGGTTACCGGATACGACGAAGGCCAGCGGCAGCTTTCGGTAAAGCTGGGCGAATACTTAGACTACGGCACAGCCTATGACCTGCTCATTACGGATCTTCGCACGACCAGCGACGTGCCGGTACGGGAGGGCGAAAAAATCAGCTTTACCTTCCGGGATTACGACCTGACGGTTAGCAGCCTGACGGTTAAGGATCAGAACGGCGCGGCTATAGAGAGCCTGGCCGGCGCCACAGCACTGGAAGCTGCGGCGGTGATCCGGAATACGGCCTCTGACGCCAAAACCGCTAAGGTTTTCGCGGTGCTTTATAACCAAAACCATGTGCGCCAGGCTTCCGCTATGGAAACGGCTCCTGTCCCCTCCGGCGGTACGGCAGCGATTGCCCCCAGAATAGAAGGCGCCGTCCCCCAAGCCGGGGATTATCTGGAAGTCTATGTCTGGGAAAAGACAGAGAACAGCCAGCACGTGGTTATGCAGGACCCCTTTGTAATCAATTATTAAAATTTAAGATATGATTAAGGAGGAACGAAAATGCGCACAATAACAAAAAGACTGATGAACGTATTTCTAACCTTGAGTATGCTGGTGGCCAGCGCGGCGATGCCGGCTATGGCAGCGGCAAACCGGGACGCCTATCAGAAAATCCCGGCTCATGTGGACGGCAGTGCAGGTATGGAAGGCGGCAATACGACTTCTAAGATTCTGGTGTATGAAGATGTGGACTTTGGAAGTCCCACGGAAAACCAGCGGATTATAGCCGCGTACGCCGAAATCGCCTGCGGCGCTGCCGGCGGAACGCTCAGTATTACGGCGGATCCCACAGACACCACCAGCTATTCGACGGTAGAAAACAGCGGCAAGCTAATCGCCAAAATTACAACAACCAATACTGGTGGCTTTTCACCTGAATATCTTAAAACATTTCGCTCTGAATGGATTGCATATAACACCCTGAGCGGCAAGCATGATATTTATGTCACATTTAATAACACGACAGTTGGTGATTTTGGCGGCTTCTATTTTGAACTGGGAGATTGTACAGAAACAGCCTGGAAGGTTAACGAAAAAATTGATTTAACCAAATGCTCTTACACAAACGCATCCCGGAACAGTGACCACATTGGTGGCAATAACAATTCTAAATATGTTCAAATCAACGATGTGAACTTTGGGGATACGGCCATTACAGAGATTATCCTGGAGGCTGCCACTAGCGGCGGTGGAACGCTGGGCGTATATGTTATGCCGGAAAACCGGGAAGCCACAGGAAGAGACGATATCAATGAAAATGGAATCAAGCTCGCAGAAATACCCACAAAGGGCAGCGACTGGAACGCGTATACCATATTTAAAACTACAGATATTCTGGAACAGCTAACCGGCATCTGGAGTGTTTACCTAGCACCAACGGGGGATACAACCGGCAATCTGCGGAGCATTACCTTCAGCGACCAGGAGACAGTTATCTATAAGGATCCATATGGAGACCTGACCGGCGCGAACGTGGATGAAGCCAGCGAAGGGCTGAATATTACTGCGGACGGTATTATCGGCAGCACAGGCAACGGCAAATATGTTTTATATCAAAATGTGGATTTCGGGGATCAGGCGCCTGCATACTGGATGGTCTGCAAGGGTGTGGACGACACCAATGCCGGCGGCACCATCGGCCTGTACGCCGGCGGCATGGAAGACGCCAACCTGGTAACAGAGATGGTTGTTGAAAGCACGGGTGATTTTAACACATATAATTTCCAAACGGTGGAGCTGAACGAAGAAGAAAAAGCAAAGCTGACTGGCGTACAGGATATTTATCTGGTATTTAAGACTAAGACAGGGAAAGCCGCGGCCGGTAATGTAAGCAAAATCCGGTTTGCCAATTCCTTTAAGGATCCATATGCCGGCCCGCTGTACGGGGAGGACGCGGACGATACGGATCTGTCCCCCGACCAGATTGAATACAACGGCGGGACGCATACCAAGCTGGGCAGCACCAACGTTGGCAAATATGTTTTATATAAAAATGTAGACTTTGGCGAGAATTTCCCGGCGGAAAAGCTGACCCTGCATTACGGCGCGCCGGAACGGCAAATGGATGGTGATAATAACGATCAATTCACCAAAACAACCATCAAGGTTTATTTAGATACGATGAGCGGTATGCCGATTTATGATGAGCTGGCGAAGCCTACCGGCGGGTACAGCATAATCCAGCCGGACGGCCCCAACGCTTTGGAGGGCGGCATGACTGTTTCCGGTATCCACGACGTTTACGTTACCTTTGGATATTCCGGCACCTGCGATTTTGTCGGGATTGAATTCCAGGCCAAGGTCGGCGTTTTGGAGGTTACCGGGGGAACGATGGCCGCTAACGATGCAAGCCAGAAACCGGTCGCGCTGACGGACGGTGTCCTCCAGGGGAATGCCCAGCTGCTCCTTGCCAACTGCAGCGTTGAAAACAATACGCTGGAGGATAAGACGGCAGTAATTATTTTGGCACTGTATGACGGCGCCGGCCGGCTGGTACAGGTTGAAAAAGAGGAAGCATCTATTGAAAGCGGCGCTGTAAAAGCAGATTTTTATGCGATGATGATGGTAAACGGCGTCGAGGACACCACCGGCTATAAGGTCAAAGCCATGGTTTGGGATTCTCTGGAAGGCATGGCTCCCCTGCCGGGAGGTTCTCTTTGACCCGAATGGGGAAAAGACCGGCAGGTTTATAATCACATATACGCCGGCGGCGGCTCCAAGCCCGGTTTCGGTGCTGCCGGAAAATTTTAGGCTGATTGGTATGGATACCGGGAAGGCGGCGTCGGTCAAAGACGCCGTCTATTACCCGGGGGATAATCGGATAGAACTAGTAATCAAGGATACAAAGGGCTCTTACAAAGAAAACTACAGGCTGGAAGGCACAATGCAAGACCCGGCGGGGAATTCCCTGGCGATTTCGGCGGAGAATTTAGGGATTACGCTGGAAACAGATCCTGAGCCGGACACAGTTTCAGCGGTCCGCGTCCAGTATGAAAAGGACGGCATCCCGGTTTACAGCCTGGTGGGGCAAAGCGATATTACAGCGGTCGTTAAAGTTGTAAACAGTACGGGCCAGCCGGCGCGGGGCATGATCTGCACGGCGGTCTGCGGCACTGGGGCTGGCGCGGAAACATTTTTTTCGGAGCCATTTGACTTGGAGGCAGATAGCTGTAAGCTTGTAACGGTAAATACCACTGGCTACACGTTTGACAAAGCTGGTGATATACAGATCTTACTCGAATAGGAAAGACGGTGATAGCGTAATGAAGAAAAAGTCAATCGCTCTGATGATGCTGGCCGCGGTGCTGGCGCTCTGGATGGAGATACCGGCCTGGGCGGCCAGCAAAGACCCATACGACGGCTTTTCAACAACCCTGCTTGACGGCTCGAATATTTCTACCTATAATATTTCCGGCGGTTTTTTGGGCAGCACAGGAGCAAACAATTATTTTTACTATGAAAATATTAATTTTGGGACGGTTTCCCCCACTTCGGTGGAATTGGAAATCGGCGTACCGGCGGAATACGCGGGAGCTACCGTGGAAATCCGGATCGATAGCCCTACAGGGCCGCTTTTAGCCAGCATGGTAGACCAGGCCAGCAGCTTTGATACGGCCCTGACCCATACGGCGCCGATTCTCACGCCGGTCACCGGCGTACATACCCTGTATATCAAAACAGGCAGCCAGACGGCAAACTTTTTTATGATTAAATTTAATAAGCCGCTGACAGGAGAGGATTTGTACACGGTTTTTGAATCCAGTGACGCGTTTTTGGATATTCGGGACAGCAAATACCGGATGCAGATCAACGCGCTGGATCAGCTGGGTTTCCTGGACGAGGATATGGGGGATTATTTTTATCCCAAGATGTTTATCAAGCGGAAGGATTTTTCCGAGATCCTGTTTCAGGTTTTGAATATTGAGCCCAACAAAAAGGGGAAACAGGCCTTTGCGGATGTGACGCCGGATATGGAATGTTATGGGGTTATCAATACCCTGGCGGAGCGCGGGATCATTGTAGGCTATAACGACGGGTATTTCTATCCGGAGGAGTTCATTACAAAAAGCGACGCGATGGTGATGATCTGCCAGCTGCTGGGCTACGGCGACCTGGCGGATATGAACGGCGGGTATCCGGCGGGATATCTGAAATTTGCCAACGACCAGCGGCTGTCCAGCGGATTGGACAGCGGCGAGTATCTGCGCAACGGGGAAATGGCACGGCTGATGTGCAACATGTTTGAGGCCTATTACTTAGAGCTGGATACAATCTCCGGCGCGCAGGGGACTGTGCAGTATAAGGAAATCAAGGGGATCCTGTCCAAGACTATGGATATTTATTCCGGCCGGGGACAGGTCACCGCAACGAACAATACGACCCTGAGTATTCCGGAATCCAGTTTGAATTTTGAACATGTTGAAATCGACGGCGAGGTTTACCATGTAGGGGCAACGGACGCAAAAGCGCTTTTAGGCTACGAATGTGATTTTTATTATAATGCCGAGGATGACGGCGATGAAAAAACCCTTGTGGCAATTATGCCTAGGATCAGCACAGAGGTTACCACGGTAACCAGTGCGGACTGCGATATTGAGGAAATCACAACAGAACGGATTACCTACAGCGACAGCGAAGGCAGCCGGAAACGGATTAACCTGGACAGCGATACGGCAATCCTGTATAACGGCGTGGCCATAGACGGTGCGCTAGATGAATTTATCGGCCAGCTTCCGTTGCGGGGAAGCATCCGTTATATCCAGAACAGCAAAGGGAAAGACACTGTTTTTATTGACGAATATATCAATATTCAAATCGGCATGGTAGACAGGGACAACGAGATGATCAGCGACGCGCTGACCGACACCCAATACGCGTTTGAGGAATATGATTTCTACTGTATCAAGGAGGGCGAGCCGGTTACGTATTCCCGGCTGGCGGTCAATGACGTTGCTATGCTGTACATGAGCAAGAACAGTACCGGCAAAAAAATGGTGCGGCTGATTGTAGACGGAATAGCCGTCAGCGGCAGCATCAGCGCCAGGGCGGAGGACGAGATCGTAGTCGGTGGCGTGACCTATACAGTTTCCCCGGAATTTTTTGCAGACTTAAAGGCTGATTTTGATGAAGGCTATACCGGCCCGGCAGAAGACTATGAAGCGGCATGGCAGGCCGAAATTTCCCACAAAATCGGCCCGGGCGTCAGCGGGACATTTTATGTGAATGGGTTCAATGAACTGGTTGCATATACTGCTTCCGCGTCCAACACAGACAAGATTGGCATGGCGCTGGCGATTTCGCCGAATTTGGAGGACAACGGCGAGCCATCTTATGTGAAGATCCTAACCTCGGACAATGAGGTGGTTCGTTATCCGATGGCGGAAAGGGTGTATATCGACGGTATACGGCTGAAGGAAAGTTTAGATATTGCCCAGAGCCTGGCGGATTTAAAGGCGGCGGTGGTGAATATGCCGGTCCGGTATCAAATTGACGGGAGCGGCAGGATTACTATGCTGGATACGGAGCTTGCCGGCGCCGGCGGCCAGCGGGATACGCTGACAAAATTGTTTGCTTCTACAGCGTACAACTATGGCAGCGGAACGCGGCTTTTGATCAATTCCAGCACAGGGAAAGGGACGATCCCCTTTGCCAGCAATGGCTGGCTCCTGTCGAAATGGACGGACGTGGCGCCGGATCAGTATACGTTCTCCCAGGGCGGACTCAGCGACAGTGGAAACTCCGGTGATGTCTATACGCTTAATCCCGACAATGAAACCTGCGATATTTTTGTATGGATTAACCGGGGGCTGGACTATGGCGCCCAGTCCATGGTGCTGGATGATATCAATGAAATGGTAGATAATGACAACGAGATTTACTATAATGTAACGGGGATTATCGGCAGCGAGCTGGTAGAATACCCGGTCCGGGAGGATGTGCTTGCGGGCAACGACGCTATGCGGGCCATTGTACATGAGGCCCAGCGCGGGGATTGCCTGCGGATCGGTACAAACAGCAAAAGCGAGATTACCAGCATGGATCTGCTGTATCTGCGGGACGGCAGACCGGAGCTGCGGTATATCAATGAAAGCGGTACGGAGGTCGTGGTGAAGGCCAGGGTCAGCGAATCTACCCGGGTATGGAGCGACGGCGGACAAAAATACCGGGCGGTATATGCTACAGCTGTGGAAAATACCGGCGAGTATTTAAAAGTGAGCATCGGCAGCACCTTAAAGGACGATATTGAGTATATCTACACAAAAAATGCCAACGTAATTAAATATAATTCGTCCAGAAACAGTATTGAAGATGGATTATCCAACGCGTCAATTCAAAAGGGAGACCGGGTGTTTGTTTATATCTCTGACCGGAGCACACGGACAGTGGCCGTTTACAAATAGGAACAGAATGAAGAAAGGAGAAAGCGTCCCCATTCTCGGGGACGCTGAGGCGATATTATGAAACGGACTTGCAGTATATTTTTGATTATTGCTTTGCTTTCCGGCCTGCTGGTAAACGTATCTGCCGCGGGAAACGCCTTGACGGCTGAATACCGTTATGACGGGCTGCAGGACGCGCTGATTGTGAACGGAACGGTGACAGCCCAAAAGGGAAATGTTCCCCTAACCATGGAGATTACCGGCCCGGATGGTCAGTTTCTGCTGGGACAGCAGACCACAGCAAAAGCAAATAACTTCGAAACGACCCTGGACTATACCTTTGATCCGGTATATTTTGGAATCAATTTCAACAGCGGCGCGTATACATTAGAGATATCTGGATATGAAATCGTGCAGCCAGTTACACTGACCTTTGTTTATTCGGGTGTAGATTTGCTGTTTGCGGCAATGCAGGAGGTAAACGCGGCCATTGAGAGCGGCAGCGCCAACACGGTATTTAACGCAATTCAAGATAACGCGGATGCGCTGGGGGTTTCACAGGCAGATATGCTGGCCCTGGGCACGGAGGGGAAGACGGTATTTTCCGGGCTGATGGCAGCCCAAAAGTGCAGTATCCCGGCCGATATTGACACAGATGCGAACCGGGAGATGGTTAAAGATGCGGCCCTGGTATTCCGGAAAGCCTTTGCGGAAGGTATTGCGGTGGGCAAATATAACGATATTCAAACAACACAGGATCTAAAGAACTGGCTGGATGCCTATCGGGACGAATACGCGTTGAATACGGACGATACAGCCACCCAGGAGGACGAAGCAGCGCTGTATCCATATGTAGAGAAGATTCTAACGGAAGCGGCGTTTGCCGGCCGGATCGCGAAACGGACAGGGCTTACCACAATAACGGCAGTCAAAAGTGCGTTGTATGCAGACGCCTTATTGACGATTATTGAGAAGAACCACTATAGTGAAACCAAGGAGATCATTGACCAGTTCCCGGCGCTTTTCCCGGTGAACCGGACAAGGTTTAAGCAGCTTTCCTCCACAAAGCAGGGCCAGGTCTATGAGCGTGTAGCCGGCAAGTCCTACAGTGACTACGCCGCTGTCACTACCGCTTTTGACCAGGCTGTCAGCGATCTGCTGGGCTCTGGCAGCGGCAGCGGCGGCAGTGGTGGAGCTGGGAATGGCGGCAGCTCTGGCGGTACCAGCGGTAGTTGGGGCACAGAAGGTTCCTCCGGTGTCGGTATTATTACGACACCGCCGGAAAACCCGCAGCAGCCGGAAAACACCGTATTCAACGATTTGAGCGCGGCTGCCTGGGCGGAAGAGGCAATCCTATATCTGGCGGATCAAAATATAGTAGCCGGAAAAGCGGAAGGCGCGTTTCTTCCCAACGATCCGGTGACCAGAGCGGAGTTTACCAAAATGATTGTCACTGCTGTTGGGGCGCAGCCTGTCAGCGGGGACACAGGCTTTGCCGATGTAACTTCCGAGGATTGGTTTGCGCCGTATGTGAATACAGCCCGGCAAGCCGGGCTGGTCATGGGCGACGAAGAAAACCGTTTTAACCCCAACGCCCAGATTACCCGGCAAGATATGGCGGTGATCCTATACAGAGCATATCAAATCCAGGAAACCGGCCAGAGCTTGGATTTTGTGGATCAGGCGGAAATCAGTGATTACGCGAAGGACGCGGTGTCCTATTTCTATTCGGCAGGTATTATATCCGGCGTGGGCGACGGCCGGTTCGCCCCTCGGGAAAACGCCACACGGGCGCAGGCTGCCGTTATGCTTTACAATGTAATGACAAAGCTTTCATAAAAAACTGTTCTCTCGCCGTTTTTGCGGGAGAACAGTTTTTTCTGTCTGATGTGTAAGCTGGGGCATTCAAAAATAATAAAAAAATGTATAAGAAAAATAAAAAATCTATAGCGCGGGGCGGATAGATATGGTATAATGCCAATATAGAATTTTTTGGGGAGGGAGCCGAATGCTGCAGGATTATTATAAAGCCGTGGCGGGCCTAAGGCTTCCGGTGCGGATCTATCCGCCGGCAGTACAAACCGGGAACGCGGATACCGTGGTGCTGTGCATCCACGGCGGCGGCTGGGCGGCGGTGGAAAAGAATGAGGAGTGGGACGGCGGCTGGATGGATTATCAGGCTCGGTACTATGCCCAAAAGGGCTTTACCGGTGCCGTGATCTCCTACCGGTCGATCTATTTGACGCCGGAAACCTCTGTGTTTGATCAGATTCAGGACTGCTATGACGGCCTTTCGTATATTGCGGAAAAGACCGAGTACAAGCGGCTGATCCTGATAGGGGATTCCGCCGGCGGCCATCTGGCGGCTATGATGGCGTTAGGTCAGCCGGAGCTTGCGGATATTGCGGTGCTGTGCAACCCGGTGACAGATTGTACAGATCCGAAATGGGCCTATATCGCCGGCCCGGATCGGCTGGCGGCGGCGTCCCCGCTGTATCAGGCGCGGAAGACAAAAACAAAATATTTGATTGTCCATGGCGACGCGGACACGGTGGTGCCGTGGGAAACGTCCCAGGCCTTCTATGAAAAAATGCGGGCGGCGGGGAACCAGTGTATATTTCGATTGCTGCCTGGGGTCGGGCACGCGTTTATCTTAAAAGGATATGCGTCAACGGATCAGCAGATCCAGACGTATATGGAACTGCTCGACCATTATATCGAACAAAATCTTTAAAAGGAGCAGAGCTATGCGAGAAACAATATCATTGAATGGCTGGTGGGATTTTATGCCCATTTACCAGCAGCATGCCGCGGAATTGCCCGGAGAACTGCGCTACGCCAAAGAGCCGGTATGGGTTCCGTCCTCCTGGCGGCAGTCCGCAGGCCAATTCCGAATCGAAAAATACGGTTTTGACCCATTTCATATGTTCGACTATCCTGTAGAATGGGATGAAGCCGAGTCCGGTGTGCTGCACAGGACAGTGGTTTTGAATGAAAGCCAATTATCAGGAAAATTGATTTTGTGCTTCCAGGGGATTTTCCAGCAGTCCTATATTTACTGGAACGGCGAACTGGTAGCCCATTCCCAGGAAGCATATTTGCCGGTGGAGGCGGATATAACCGGGAAGGGGCGGATCGGTGAAAACGAGCTCTGCGTACTTTGCACCAGCTTCAATACCTGTACTATCCCTTCGGGCGCGGAGAAAAAAACAGGCCTTGCCGGCTCCTGGTTCCATAAGCTGTACCGGGGGATCTGGCAGGACGCGGATCTGCTGGTGATGCCAAAAACCAATCTGGCCGACGCAGAGATTGTCACCTCCGTCCGGGAACAGCGGATCACTGTGCTGGCCCAGGTGGAAAATCCGGAGAACCGGTCCCTGCAAGCGGAGGCTGTAATCTATGACGGAGAGGACGAAGTGAAACGGTTTTCCGCCCCAGTCAGCGCCGGCAGCGCGCGGCTGCGGGAAGCTTGGCCGGATCCGGTTTTATGGGATACGGAAAACCCCCATTTGTACCATATGGAACTCCGGCTGTTAGAAGACGGCCGGGAAATCGACAGTCTGCGGGAGCGGTTTGGCTTTCGGGAATTCTGGGCCGAGGGCCAGAACTTTATGCTCAACGGTACCCGGATCAATCTGCGGGGCGACTCCTGGCACTTCCAGGGCCATGTCCAGCAGACCAAGGAATACGCCCTGAACTGGTGCCGGGTATGCAGGGAATACGGCGTCAATAGCATCCGCTATCACGCCAATCCGCATCCCACCTATTATCTGGACGCGGCGGACGAGGTTGGTATACTGATTGTAGACGAAACGGCGATTTATGGCTCCGGGAAAACGATGGACGCCGCGAATCCGGAATATTTGGAAAACTGCCGCCGCCACATCCGGGGGCTTGTCCGCCGGGATAAAAACCATCCGTCTGTGGTGATTTGGAGTCTGCAGAACGAAATGCGCTGGGTGGACGGCCGGGACGAATATAAAAAACATGTACCCGAATTGATGGATATTTTCCATCAGGCGGACCATTCCGGCCGGCTGATCTCCTTAGACGGCGACAACCGCCTGATTGACAAGGCGCATACGGAGGTGGCCAGCCTGCATTACAACATTGACGGTACCATTAACCAGTGGGACCGGAAAACGCCCCTGACCATCGGGGAGCACGGCGGCCTTTGGTATATCAGCCCCCAGAACAGCAGTATGTATATGGGCTTAGACGCGTACCACGACCATGAAACCTGCGCTGAGGGCATATCGATTAAGGAACAGTGGTTTATGGAGTATGCCCGGCGGAAAGAGGTATCCGGCATATCCAGCTTTAACTTTGCCCACTACTTTGCCACCAGTATGCCCCGGGAGGACATCCGGATCGACAATCCTCCCCGGACGATCAAAAAAAATTCGCTGACCATCAATAACGGCCTCCTGCCGTCGGAATACCCCCGGTATATTCCCAATGTCACTTGTAAATATGCGGCTGAGGGGATGCGCTCGGTGACGATCATCCCCAGGGAATACGACCACTCCTTCTACGACAGCCGGCCGATTCGGAGAACCTTAGACGTGTATAACGATACGCTCCGGCCCCAGGCAGTAACGCTGAAGATGGAGGCGGCCCAGGGGGGACGGGTCGTCTGGCGGGAGGAGAAATCCTTTACCCAGGCGCCGGGGCAGTATGAATCGGTGAACATCACGATCCCGCCGGCACAGTGCCAGGAAAGATCCAAGCTGACCCTGACGGCGGAGCTTTACCATGGGGAACGGCTGATGTTTACTTTGCACCGAGATTATTCCATTTATCCGGCAGAGCTGAAGACGAAAAAGGCCATTGATACGGCGGTGTGCTATTTCGGAAATGACGCGGACTTTGCTGTAATCCGGGCGTTAGCCCCCAACTGCCGCCGGATCGAGAATATCCGGGACGCCGGACCGGAAAAGATCCTTGTTTTGGGAAGCGGCCTGGCGGAAAAGGAGCAGGAGCTTCATGACGGTCTGTACGCGTTCCTGCAGGACGGCGGCCGGATTTTGATTTTGGAGCAGACCGGCTTCTCCTTTGGCAGCATGACCATCAATAAAAAGGAATTCCTGCGGGCCCATGCCAGCGAATACACCCATCCGGTGTTTGCCGGCCTGAATAACGACGATTTTGCCTGCTGGCTGCCCCATGCCGGGGAATACGGCCCGGATTCCTTTATCAACAGCGCTTTTGAAAAGCCGGTGCATGGCGATTTCAATATCCTGCTGGAGTGCAGCTTCGGGGATTTTAACGACGGCGGCGACTTGTGGACGCCCCTGCTGGAATATAAAACGGGGCAGGGCGCGGTGCTGGCCTGCCAGCTGGAAGTCATGAAGCATTTCGCGGCGGTGCCCCAGGCTTGTGTCCTGGTAAGGAATATGCTGGCTTATCTGGCGGACCGGACGTATACATATCAAAATACGGCAGTGATTGCGGGGGAAACGGAACGGGCATTTTTGGATTCCCTGGGCCTGGTATACCAACTGGAGCCGGATTGGGAGAAGACAGGGCTTTTAATCGTTTCCCCGGAAGCGGCCGCCGGCAGGGGCAAGGAAATCCGGCTGTTTTTAGAAAAGGGCGGAAGGCTTCTCTGCCTGCCGGCCAAGGCCAGCCAGAGCCTATCGGCCATCACCGGGCTCCCAGCGGCGGTGGAAAACCGCCCAACCTATCAGCTTTGGCCAGATTATACCCAGCCGGAGCTCCGGGGGGTATCTGTGGTAGACCTGTTTGGAATGGATAAAGTAGGCATGTCGCCCCGGGAGGTAACCAACCGCCACATGGCCGAATATACCGTGTCCGTTCCGGGTATGCAGCCGCTTGCTCAAAGTGTGGAAGGTACCATTTGGGACGACCTGTTTATTGACGATCAAGGAGCAGAATATTGCAAGCGGGCGTTGGTAGCCTACAAAAAAGAACTGGCGGAGGAGCCTCGGTGCTATATCGCCAAGGCGGATAAAATCATTTTTTCCCAGTTTATTGCCGATGCGGCGGATGAAAAATCCGTGCGGGTCTATACCCGGCTGCTGGCCAACTTGGGCGCGCAGTTTGCCGATGGGCAGATGGCGGCGGCAAAGGGTGAAGGCCGGTACGCAGTAGAGAGCATGATGTCCCTGCCGTATCAGGCTTATGAGGACTATGACCGGGCCTTCACGTATTATTCCGATCCGGAATTCAGCTTAAATAATCTGGGCGAAGGGCTGTATGGCTGGATGCATAAGTTTGAGCGGGATCCAAGGGATGGGTTCATCACCCTAACCGGCAGCGCGGGAAAAACCATGTTTGTAACCTGCTTTGTCCACGGGCTGTCTGGAAAGGATCAGACGTATCTGGCCCAGCTAGAAGCCAATACGGACTGTACCTTCTATTTGAACGGCCAGGCAGTAAACGGTGAGACAGTTATACTGAAAAACGGGATTAACCGGGTGTTCCTGCTGGCCCGGGCCGGCGCTGAAGACGCCCGGCTGCGGCTGATTTTTAAACAGCCGGACGGTACTTGCGCTACAGATCTTTTATACCGGACAACAGTAGACGAGGTGGACCCGAAATGAAGAAAGGAAAAGACCAATGATCTATCGGTTTATGTATCAAGGCTACCCGGACGGGCCCCTGCGGCTTTTGGGAAATAGCCCGGCAGAACACGCTTCTATGGCGGAATACGGCGGCGCCGTGTTCCTGTATTATGAATCGGCCCAGGCAGACCTTCCGCCGGAGGCAGTTGTGGACGGATCACTGAAACCTTATCCGGACGGGAGCCTATGGCGGCGGCTGACGGAGATTTTTCACTATTCCAAGCCTCTGTCTGCGGAACACTGGCGGCGGAAGATCCCGGATAAAACCCCGGAATTCCGGGTGAACTATGTCCGGCAGGATCAAATCGCCAGCTACATTTATTACCATTACCAGTACCAGGAAGAAATTCCCGGCGACGGCAATAAATACTGTATGATCTTTATCAGCGGCAATCTGCTGGTAATGTATTCAGAAAGCCCCGAGGAGCTGGAAACAGAGCGCTATTCGGGCAGCTTACAGACACATATCACCCCCTATGACCAGTGGGGGAAAATCATGGACGCTCATTTTAAGCCCTGGGAGAACGGCAAACGGGAATGGCGGCCAATTCAGTTAGTACAGGAGGAAGAAAATGACGTACAAATTTAACAACCAGGCAAAAGAGATCGAGATCAACAAATACAACACACCGACCCCGTGGATGAACTATCTTTCCAACGGGACCTTCCACACCATGATGTCCCAGGCCGGCGGCGGCGTAGCTTTTTACAAATCCCCCCAGATCTGGCGGATTAACCATTACCGGTTTTTCCACCTGCCCACAGACCGGAGCGGCTTTTACACCTATATCCGGGACAACGGCGACGTCTGGTGCCCCACCAACGAGCCCTGCAAATCTAAGCCCACGGAATGGAAGGCGGCTCACGGTATGGGCTATACCCGGTTTGCGGCGAAGAAAAACGGCGTAGCGGCTGTTGCTACATATTTTGTTGGCAAATATGAGAACGCCCTGATCTGGAACCTGAAGCTAAAATCTGATACGGACAAGAAAATCACCCTGTTCCCCTATGTGGAGCTGGGCATGATGGAATTTATGCGGGAGCTCCAGTGGCAGTGCTACAATAAGCACCAGCTTTCCGCCTACGCTATGGACGACATCCTGGTTTACCGCTATGGCGTGGAAATGCAGCCGAAACCTGACGAGACGCCGCTGGTATATTTCGCGGCTAACGTACCGGTGGCAGCCTACGACTGCGACCGGGATGAGTTTGTGGGCGCTTACCGGAGCGAGGAAAATCCCCAGAATGTAGAAGCCGGGAGATGCACTAACTCTACCCTGTACGGCGGCGATCCCTGCTTTGCATTCCAGATTGAGCTGGAGCTAAAGGCTGGGGAGGAAAAGGAAGTGAATATTTTCCTGGGCACGGCCATGACGGAGGAAGAAATCAAGGCATGTGCCGCCCATTGCCGGGAAGCGGATTTTGTAGAAAAATCCTTCCAGGCCCTGGGCGAACAGTGGGCGGATTTCTTGGGCAAATTCCAGTGCGAACTGCCAGACGCGGACGCGCAGACCATGATCAATGTCTGGAATCCATATCAGGCGGAGCGGAATTTCCAGTTCTCCCGGAATATCAGCTATTATGCCACTGGGACATTCCGGGGCGTTGGCGTCCGGGATACGGCCCAGGATATCCTGGCCATGGTACCCTTTGACACCCGCCGGGCAAAGGATAAACTGAACCTGCTGTTCTCCCAGCAATACCAGGACGGACATTGTAACCACTACTGCTTCCCCATCGAGGGCTGGGAACCGCTGGCCCGGATCCATTCCGACAACCATCTGTGGCTGGTGATGACCACGTACCATATTGTGATGGAAGAGGGTACGCTGGATTATTTGGACGAAAAGGTCGATTTCTATGACGGCGGCAGCGCTACCGTTTGGGAGCATATCCAAAAATCCATTGATTTCACCATGGCAAATTTGGGCGAGCGGGGCTTCCCATTGATGCTGTCTTCCGACTGGAACGACATGCTGTATAAGGTTTGCCGGGAAGGAAAAGGCGAAAGCATTTGGACCAGTATGCAGTTTGGTACAGTACTGCGGCAGATCGCTGAGCTGGCAGACCGGAAGGGTGAAAACGGCCAGAAATACTTAGATATTTACGAAGCCCAGAAGAAGCTGGTGAATGAAAAGGCATGGGACGGCGAATGGTACCGCCGGTGTATTACCGACGACGGCACCTATATCGGCTCCAAGGCCGAGCCCCAGGCGAAGATCTGGCTGAATACCCAGAGCTGGTCGGTTATTTCCGGCATGGGCGACCAGGGCGAGCAGGCTATGGAAAGTGTCAAGAAGTATCTGGATACCGACCTGGGAATCAAGAAGATCCATCCGTCCATGAAAGACTATCCGTCCAAGGAAGACCCGCTGACCTATTACAATAAGGGATGCGGTGAAAACGGCAGCGTATTCTGCCATGCCAACACATGGGCGATCATCGCGGAGTGCCTGCTGAAGCATCCGGACCGGGCGTATAAATATTACCACCAGCTGCTGCCCATGATTGCCCAGGCGAAGGCTGGGGAGTGGCGTTACAAGGCGGAGCCCTATGTATACTCTTCCAATATTTTCGGGCCGGAAAGCGATAAATTCGGCCTGGCTAACGTCAGCTGGCTGTCCGGTACGGCAGCCTGGATGTATATTGCGGTGACCCAGTACATGCTGGGGATCCGGCCGAAATGGGACGGCCTGGAGATTGACCCCTGCCTGTCTGGTGAAATGCTGCCGGCCAAGGTGACCCGTGTATTCCGGGGCTGCACATATCATATTACCATTACGAAAAATGAAAAGCAGTTTATCCCCCATGCTGACGGGCGCAAAGAATATACAGTGACCATTTAACAGGAAACCCATCCGCCTCCCTGCATATACTATAGCAGGGAGGCGGTTTTATGGTATTAAAGGAACTGCGGGTAGGAACGGCGGAACTCTGCCTGCCGGCGGACGGCGGCAGCGGGCTTTGCCGGCGGCTTCTGGATATGGGCTTTGCCGACGGGATGCCGGTAGAGCGGCTGTATACCAATCCCGGCGGTACCCTGGCGGTGTTCCGGATACAGGATAGTATGGTGGCGCTGCGTCAGGCCGACCTGGATCAGATTCAGATCCGGAGCCCCGAGGAGTCAAAGCGCCCATAAATATGACCGCAGAATAAAAAAATTTCATCTTGGCTATTGTGAATATAACGGCGCAAAACAATGACGATATATGATCCTCATATCAAAACGTAGAATATTTCCTAAATGGAAACTGCAAGACATTCAAAGGAAAATTAGTATACGGCGACGAGTATAGTGGCGATCAGGCTACAATTGTTAAAATTGATGGAGACGGCAATTTATTGTATACACCACCGCCATTAACGAGAGGAGCAAAACGGTGGATGTTGATATAGATGTTTCCAAATTAAGTGCTGAAAATCAATGCAAATGTTCCCAAGATTTATCGTGATAGTGACGGGTATTCAAAAATCGGCATGGTTGACGCGCGGCTGGAGAAAAAATAAGCCTGCTCCAACCCGAGAAGAGCATATAAAGCGTTTCACTCTGCATACGCCTTTAACAAACGAGCGCGCGTGCAGGGTGTTTTTTCGGCCTTGCACAGGGCGTCAGGTAATAGAAGCGGCGATTACCCGGCCGAACAGCTTCATTTCTACAGAACGCAAGCTGCCCCCATATTCGGGATCCGCCTGTTTTTTCAGATCAACCGTATATCCCAGGCCGAGATATGTACACGAACCGCCGTCTTTTGCGATCTTGTCAATGGGGATAACAAATAACGGCGCCCGCAGCGAAGAGCAGCGGATATAATCGACAGTAAACAGAGCGCACCATAAAACAGCCAGTGCGCAAATCCATGCCAATATTATTTTTCTTGATCTTTTCCGCATTGCCCTGCCTCCCGTCCATAATTTGGGTCTTTGCTGATTTAGACGGAACCAAGGGGCAAAAGGTTCCTGTTTTGCAAGCATAATACGCGGCGCTAACAGCGCTTCTCCAAAAGCGCCTGATAGTATGTAACCAGCTCCGGGTACTCCAGGAGCTCCTGGCGGCCCTTCAGCGTCAGAGCGTACACGCCCTTTTCCACCTTGTAAAACCATCCGTAGTGGTTGCCGCGCAGAGCGTTGACTACATCCTTGTGTGCGATTCCCAGCAGGCTTAAGGCCTTTGGGGACATTTCTCCAAATTTTTGCAGGGCGCAGGCCATGTGGATGCATCGCTCCGTATACGCGGTAATCAGCTTCCGGCGGGTCACGCCCCCTTGGTTCAGCTCCACGCTGCGGCTTTCAATCTCTTTTTGGAGCCGGGCTTTTTTTCGGGAATCCACCCGGACGCCGGGAAAGGGCGCCGGATCTAAGGCTACCTCCGCAAAGCTGTTCCCCTCTAAAAGATTCACAAAAATCAGCCCCAGCTCCAGCTTTTTTAATAGATACAGCGTATCCCGGAAAGAGCGGGGCTGATAATTTTTCGGCTTAGGCACAGCCACATATACGTCGGCACCGGTTTTTTGCCGGCTGACGGCTTGGGCCAAAAGCCGGGTCGTCAGATTTTTTTTCAGTTCAATGACAATCAGTTCCCTATCCTTGGTGGCGGTAACGTCGCAGTTTTTGACCTCGGCGTGGACTGTGTAGCCCAAATCCTCAAACAGCCGCTGCACCGGAGGGAACAAATCAGATTCTTTCATTGCGGCGCCCCGCTTTCCAAGGTAATGCTGCCGATCTCCGGCCGGTTGAAAAACCGGGGGATAATCATGGGGTTGCCGATGCCCCGGTTCACGATCATCTTGGTGTCTCCCGCTTCGTACAGCCCGCCGAAATATTTTGGGAAAAACATGGGGGTACGCTCGCCTAAATTGGAGCGGGGAGAAAGCACGCCCCCGATCCCGGGGACTCGGAACTGGCCGCCGTGCATATGCCCGGCCAGGATCAGGTCGAAGCCATGCCGCTTCAGACGATCTAAGGCGTTAGCCCGATGGAACAGCAGGATTTCGTATCCGCTGGTCTTGGGAAGCTTCTTTAAGGATTCCGCCACCCGCCGGGACACCATTTCCCGGTCTCTGGAAAAAGGGTCCTCAATCCCGCTGATGGTAATCTGCGCGTCCCCCCGACGCAAAATCCGGCGTTCATCCTGTAAAAAAACACCGCCCTCTGCCCGGCAGGCGTCGGCGAAGTCCTGGTAGTCGCTGCGCCAAACGTCGTGGTTGCCGCTGACCATAAAGCAGGGCGCGATCTTGACCAGACGGCGGAGCAGAGAAATAAACGGTTCGCAGGAGCCGGTGTCATGGGCCAGATCCCCGGTAATGGCAATGATGTCCGGCCGCTCGCAGCGGATCTCGTCCACCAGTCCCGGCGCGGCATCACAGTGAAAGTCAGAAATGTGCACGATCCGAAAACCGTCAAAGGCCTGGGGAAGCGCCGCGGAGCGGATATGATAATGGGTGACCTCTAAACGGTTATCCAGGCCGTTGGCCAGATATAACGCGCAGCCGAGGGCCAGCAGCTTTTTGATTTTTCCCATGGGGAACACCTCTTGCCAAATTCAAAATGATAGTCATATTATACCACCCTGCGCCTGAAAATACAATGGAAATACGGCATTTATTATCTTGTAATTTTATTAAAAATGTGATAAAATATTACAGGATTCTTATGAAAATGGAGGAAATATGGCAGAATATATCGAGAAAGCGGAAATGGACAGGCAGCGGGCGTATATCCTGCGTCTAAAGGAAGCCGCCGCCCAATTCTGTATCCGGGAAGGGCGGCCGCCGACGGCGGTAACCCAAACCTATGGCTGCCAGCAGAACGAAAACGATACAGAGCGGATCAGGGGTGTTTTGCAGGCGGCTGGTTTTTCGTTTGGTACCCGGGAGCAGACGGCGGACGTGGTGATCTATAATACCTGCGCCGTTCGGGAAAACGCGGAGCAGAAGGTGTTGGGACGGCTGGGGATCTTAAAGCACATGAAGGAAAGCCGGCCCCATATGCTCATCGGACTCTGCGGCTGTATGGTGCAGCAGCCCCATATTACGGAAAAATTAAAAAAAACATACCCCCATGTGGATTTGATTTTTGGCACTCACGCATTGTATAAGCTGCCGGAGCTTCTGTACCAAGCCTGGCAGGAAAAGACTAAGGTCGTCGATATTACCGATTCAGACGGCAAAATTGCGGAGGATATGCCGATCCTCCGGGATGAAACCCAGAAAGCCTGGGTTTCGGTCATGTATGGATGCAATAATTTTTGCTCGTACTGCATTGTGCCCTATGTCCGGGGCCGGGAACGGTCCCGGACGCCTGAGGCGATACTTTCGGAAGTGCGGGAGCTGGCAGCCCAGGGCTGTACAGAGATTTCTCTTTTGGGCCAGAACGTCAATTCCTACGGCAAGGATTTGGACGCGGGGCTTGACTTTGCCGATCTTCTGCGGATGGTAAACGCCGTAGAGGGTGTAGGGCGGATCCGGTTTATGACATCCCATCCCAAGGATTTCGGCGACCGGCTGATCGATGCTATGGCGGAATGCGAAAAGGTCTGCCCCCAGCTGCATCTGCCTTTCCAGGCTGGGTCAGACAAGGTACTTGCGGATATGAACCGGAAGTATACCAAGGCGGAATACCTGGAGAAGATCCGGAAGGTAAAAGCGCGGATCCCGGGGATTGCTTTATCCACAGATGTGATCGTGGGCTTCCCCACGGAAACTGCGGCGGACTTTGAAGAAACCCTGGACGTTATTCGGAAATGCCGGTTTGACAGCATTTTCTCTTTCATCTATTCCAAACGGGAAGGGACGCCGGCGGCAAAAATGGAATTTTCCCTGCCGGAGGAAGAGATCCATCAGAATTTTGACCGGCTGCTGGCGGTGCAGAACGAAATTTCCCTGGAGAAAAACCAGGCATGCGTAGGAAAAACTTTCCGGGTTTTAGTGGACGGCCCCAGCAAAACGGATCCAAACACCCTGTCTGGCAGGACGGACACGGGAAAGATCGTGAATTTTTGCGGCAGCCCGGAGCTGGCCGGCGCTTATGCAGAGGTAGAGATCACCCAGGCTCATACCTGGAGCCTGAACGGGAAATTGATACAAACAGAAAGCAACAAAGAATAAAGAAAGGTAAGGTTATGGATATGACATTAGCGGAAAAAGCCCATGAATTAGGGGAAATGATCAAGGCATGCCCGGAGATGGCGGCCCTAAACGCGGCGGAAGCGGCCCAGGAGGCAGACGAAAAGGCCCAGGAGCTTATGAAGGAATTCAACCTGAAGCGGATGAACCTAGCCCGGGATATGCACGAGGGAAAGATCAAGCAGGACGAAGCCATCCGGAAAAACAACGAGGCCTTCCAGGCCATGGTGGACCAGAGCAAGACCATCGCGGATTATGTGGAGGCCAAAAAGGCTTTTGATTCCCGGGTGAACGAGATCAACGGGATCTTGAATTATTATATTACCGGCCAGGACCCAAACTGTACCCATGACTGCAGTACATGCGGGGGCTGCCATTAAAATCGAAACCAAGAACGGGAGAGGACGCGGCGATGAAAACTGAGCAGGTAACGCCCATGATGAGCCAATATTTAAAAACAAAAGAGGAATACAGCGACTGTATCCTGTTTTACCGGCTGGGGGATTTTTACGAGATGTTCTTTGACGACGCCCTGACAGCGTCCCGGGAATTGGAAATTACCCTGACGGGAAAGAGCTGCGGACTGGAGGAACGCGCGCCTATGTGCGGCGTTCCTTTTCATAGCGCCACCATGTATATTGCCAAGCTGGTGGAAAAAGGCTACAAGGTCGCCATCTGCGAGCAGGTAGAGGATCCGAAGGAGGCCAAGGGCTTGGTTAAGCGGGATGTCATCCGGGTGGTGACGCCGGGTACGCTGATCGACGAAACCATGCTGGATGAAAAGAAGAACAATTATCTGGCGGTGGTGTTCCAAAACGATGCCGGCGTAGGCATGGCGTTTTGCGACCTGTCCACCGGCGAGATTTTCGCCACGTCGGTCCCCGGCGGGGAAAGCGCCCTAAATGAGTTTGCCCGCTACGCACCGGCGGAGGTCATTATGAATGAACGGGCGTGGGAGCAGCTGAGCGCCCCGATAGCAGACCGGTTCCATTTACGGCCGGAGCGGCGGGAGGAGGACTTTTTTTCCAGCTATACCATGGAGGAAAAGATCATGACCCAGTTCCGGGTCAATTCCCTGGACAAGATCGGCCTTGCCCCCGGCAGCGTAACCGCCGGGGCGGTATACGGTATGATCCAGTATCTGGAACTGACCCAGAAAGGCAACGTAGCGTTTATTGACCATTTGCAGGTCTATGCGGTTTCCGCCTATATGGATATTGACCTGTCCACCCGGCGGAATTTGGAAATTACGGAAACCATGCGGGAAAAGCAGAAGCGGGGCTCCCTTTTGTGGGTGCTGGACCGGACAAAAACCTCTATGGGCGCCCGAAAGCTAAAGCAGTGGCTGGAAAAACCGCTGGTCAATCCGATCGAGATCAATAACCGGCTGTATTCCGTCCAGGAGCTTTATCAGGACCGCATGCTGCGGGACGATGTGGCCGGGATCCTTTCCGGGATCTATGATATTGCCCGGATCCTGAGCCGGGTATCCTTACAGACGGTATCGCCCCGGGATTTGATTTCCTTAAAGCTGTCCCTTCTGAAGCTGCCGGAGCTGCAGTATAAATTATATAATACAAAATCCCCGATCCTGGCCAGGATTGCCAAGGAATTGGATATTATGGAGGATGTGCGGGAGCTGCTGGAGAGAGCTATCAGCGACGAGCCGCCTTTGACCGTGAAGGACGGCGGCGTGATCAGGGACGGCTATAACCAAGAGGTAGACAAGCTCCGCAGCGCCATGACCGAAGGAAAGTCATGGATCGCCCAGGCGGAGGCGAAGGAGCGGGAGGAGACTGGTATCAAAAACCTGCGGATCGGATTCAACAAGGTTTTCGGCTATTACATAGAAGTTACAAAATCGAACTTAAAGGATGTTCCGGATACCTACATCCGGAAGCAGACCTTGGCCAATGCGGAGCGGTTTATTACGCCCCGGCTCAAGGAGATTGAGGACATGATTCTGGGGGCGTCTGAGCGGATTATTGGGCTGGAGGGCCAGCTTTTTGACGAGATCCGGAAGGCTGTAGAGGCCCAGACTGACCGTTTAAAGGCCGTGTGCGAGGCTGTAGCCACGACGGACGTATTGGTTTCCTTTGCGGAAACCGCCCAGAAAAACAACTACACAATGCCCGAGATTACAGACGGCGGGGAGCTGACGATTAAGGACGGGCGGCATCCCGTGGTGGAAAAAATGATCCGGGATACCATGTTTGTACCCAACGACGCGGAACTGAATACCGAAGATTCCCGAATGATCATTATTACTGGCCCGAACATGGCGGGTAAATCCACCTATATGCGGCAGGTGGCGCTGATTACCCTGATGGCCCAGGTGGGGAGCTTTGTACCGGCCAGCTATGCCCGGATCGGCACAGTAGACCGGATTTTTACCCGGGTAGGTGCGTCAGACGATATTTCCGCAGGCCAAAGCACGTTTATGCTGGAAATGGTGGAGGTATCCAATATCCTGCGGAACGCGACGGCCCGGTCGCTGGTGATATTAGACGAAATCGGCCGGGGGACCAGTACCTTTGACGGCCTGTCCATCGCCTGGGCGGTGGCGGAATATATGCAAAATAAACGAAAAATCGGCGCGAAGACCCTGTTTGCCACCCATTACCACGAGCTCACTGAGCTAGAGGAGCGCATGGAGGGCGTGAAGAATTACAGCATTGCCGTGAAGAAGCGGGGTGATGATATTACATTCCTCCGGAAAATCGTCCCAGGCGGCGCCGACGACAGCTTCGGCATCGAGGTGGCGGCGCTAGCGGGGGTGCCCCAGGAGGTTATCCGCCGGGCAAAGGAAATCCTAAAAAAGATTGAAAATGACAACGTTCAGGCGGCATATAAGCCCAGCACGAAGCGGGAAGAGCCCTCCCCGCAGATCGGCTTTGGGGAGCAAGCGGCCCTGGAGATCACAGAGGAGCTCCGGCAGATGGACGTAACCACCTTTACCCCCATTGAGGCAATGAATACACTATACGCCCTTTCAAAGAAAGCAAAGGAGATTTAAAGAAGGAGGCCGGCAATGGCGAGAATCAATATACTGAGCACGGAAATATCCAATAAAATCGCGGCTGGTGAGGTTGTAGAGCGGCCGGCGTCCGTAGTGAAGGAGCTAGTGGAAAACAGCATTGACGCCGGGGCAGACCGGATTACTGTGGAAATCCAGAACGGCGGCGCCACCTATATCCGGGTGGCGGATAACGGCTCGGGTATCCAGCGGGAGGACGCCATGATCGCCTTCCTGCGCCACGCCACCAGCAAAATTCAAACCGTCCAGGATTTAGACGCTATTTATACCCTGGGGTTCCGGGGGGAGGCACTGTCCAGTATTGGTGCGGTGGCCCAGGTGGATCTGTTTACCAAACGGCCCCAGGATGATACGGGGACGCATATCGTCTGCACCGGCGGTGAAATCGTGTCGGAGGATGAGGCCGGTACCCCGGATGGCACCACTATTACTGTGAAAAACCTGTTTTTCAATATGCCGGCCCGGATGAAATTTTTAAAAAAGGACGCCACAGAGGCCGGTTATATTGCCGATATAATGACCCGGTTTATTTTAGCCCATCCGGAGATCTCCTTCCGGCTGCTCAACAGCGGCAGGGAGCAGTTGTTTTCCGCTGGGGACAATATCCTGACCAACTGCGTCTATACCGTGTACGGCAAGGCCTATGCCCAGTCCATGCTGCCGGTTTCCTATGAAAACGATGGGATCCGGCTGACCGGCGTTATTGGCAAAAGCGACGCGGTTCGGCCCAATCGGAATTATCAAAGCTTTTTTGTGAACAAACGATATATCAAAAGCCCGCTGATGATCCGGGCCCTGGAGGAGGCGTATAAAAACCAGATCATGACCGGCAAATTCCCGGTAGCCGCGCTGAATTTGGAGATTGATCCGGCCAGGATCGATATTAACGTCCACCCGACCAAGCTGGAGGTCAAGTTTTCCGACGAGGGGCTGGTATACCGGACGGTATACCACGGGGTGCAGAATACGTTGTACCAGACGGTCAACATCCCGAAAATCCAGCGGCCGGAGCCGGCTTTCCAGGCAGACCCTGCCAAGGTGCGGGAACAGATCGAAATCCCGGAAATCCCGGCCCTTCCGAAAGAAGCCAAGCACTGGGAGGACGCGGCAGCCCCGCTGACGGCGGCGGAAAGCTTGGTGTCTACGGCCAAGCCCCGGCGGGAAAAGGACATGGGTACCTATGATACCAGCGTGTCCTTAGATTATTTTGAAAAGAAGCAAGAAAAAATTTCCGGCGCTCAGGACCTAAAGAAGATAGAACCGGCGCAAAAGTCAGAAGAAAAGCCGGAAGCAGAGCCGGCTATGCCGGTCTTCCCGGCCATGTTCCCGACCAAAAAGCCGGCGGGAAAAACGCCTGTCCGTGTAATTGGCCAGATATTCGGGACCTATGTAACGGCCCAGCGGGGCGATGAGCTTTTGATCATTGACCAGCACGCGGCCCACGAGCGGATGAAATATGAGGAACTGAAGCAGGAGCTGGCCCGGCGGCAGATCCATGCCCAAGAAATGCTTGCCCCGGTGGTCGTCAGCTTATCTTCCACGGAGTTTGTGCTGTTTTTGGAGCATCAGGCGGAGTTTCCGGAGCTGGGCTTTTGCGTAGAAGAATTCGGCACAAACGCCGTCATTGTCCGGGCGGTACCCAAGCCTATGGATGATGAGGAGATCCGGCAGGTGATCGTAGAGCTTTTGGGGAATATGGGCGATTCGAAAAACCAGGTCATGACACAAAAGCAGGAGCGGCTTTTATACACCATTGCCTGCAAGGCGGCAGTTAAGGCCAACCATGGGATGAATATGCAGGAGATGGAGGCGTTGGTACAGCAGGTGCTGGCGCTGGACAATATCAACACCTGCCCCCATGGCCGGCCGATTATGGTGGTTATGACCAAAAAGGAATTGGAAAAGGAATTTGGCCGGATTGTATGAAAAAAAAGGAGCTGCCATGGAAAAAATCCCTCTGATCGTGATTGCGGGACCGACGGCATCAGGGAAAACCGCTTTGTCCATCAGTCTTGCGAAAAAATTCAATGGTGAAATTGTCTCGGCGGACAGCATGCAGATCTACCGTTGGATGGATATTGGCACCGCAAAGCCTACAGAGCAGGAAAAGGCGGGGATCCCCCACCATTTGATGGATTTTGTGGATCCCCGGGAAAGTTTTAGTGTGGCGGATTATGTGGGGATGGCCCACAATATCATCGCGGATATCCGCAGCCGGGGGAAACTGCCTATTGTGGTGGGCGGTACAGGGCTTTATATTGATTCCCTGATCCGCGACGTGGATTTCCGCCGGGACGACGGCAACCCGGCCCTGCGCCGGGCCTTGCTGGACAAGGCGGCGCGGGAAGGCGCCCAGGCGCTTTTCGCGGAGCTGGAAGAAATCGACCCGGTGTCTGCCGGGCGGATCCCCCGTCAGAATATCCGGCGGGTAGCCCGGGCGATTGAGTTTTACCAGGTCACAGGGATACCGATCTCTGCCCACCAGGCCCAAACCCGGGAAAAGGAAAGCCGGTACACGCCCCTTTTATTTGCCCTGCGGTGGGACCGGCAAACGCTTTACCGCCGGATCGAGGCCCGGGTGGATCAAATGGTGAATGAAGGCTTGTTCCAGGAGGTGGAACGCCTTTGGGCAATGGGCTGCCGGAAGGGTATGGGCTCCATGCAGGGGATCGGCTACCGGCAGGTGCTGAACTATCGGGCGGGGCTTTCGACCCGGTTGGAAACCATCCGGCTGATCAAGCGGGATTCCCGGCGGTACGCCAAGCGGCAGATGACCTGGTTTTCCCGGTATCCGGATATGATCTGGCTGGATCCGGAACAGGATCCGCAGAAACAAGCGGAAGACATCATTAAAAAAATTTTTTCCGGAAATTTGTAAAAAGGCCTTCCATTTTCCTTGGTTTTGTAGTAAAATAGAATTTGTAGTATTTGCAGTATGGAAAAACGGCAGAAATTTTTTGTAGTATGGAAGGATGGAAAAACATGAATACGATGCAACAAACACAAATTGTGACCATTATCGCGTTGATTTTGTTTTCACTGATGATGGTGGCGATTGGAATTTACAGCTGGAAAAAGACGCAGACCATTGATGGGTTTTTGCTGGGCGGCCGGAAGATCGGCGCCTGGGTATCTGCCTTTGCTTATGGGACGTCTTATTTTTCAGCTGTTATTTTTATAGGCTACGCCGGCAAGCATGGCTGGTCGATTGGATTCGGCAGTATGTGGATCGGCGTTGGGAATGCGGTTTTGGGGTGCCTTTTGGCCTGGAAGCTGTTGGCTCGCCGGACCCGGACCATGACCCATACCCTGGGTGCCAAGACCATGCCGGAATTTTTTGAGGGCCGGTATCAGAGCAAAAACATGAAGGTTTTTGCGGCGCTGGTGATCTTTATTTTCCTGGTTCCTTACTCAGCGGCGGTATATAAGGGCCTGGGCACTATGTTTAATACGATTTTCCCTGGGGTGTCCGTAACGGTCTGTATGCTGCTGATTGCTGTACTGACGGCGGTATACCTGGTTTTGGGCGGCTATGTGGCTACAGCCTACACGGATTTTGTTCAGGGGATCATTATGATTTTCGGCGTGGTGGCTATGGTGATCGCTATTGTGAAAAATCCGGCGGTTGGCGGCTTTGTGGAAGGCTTTAACCGGATCCGGGCAATTGACCCGGAGCTGGTGAGTCCCTGGGGCGGCAGCAGCTTCCAGTTTTTATGCACCAATATCCTGCTGACCAGCTTCGGAACCTGGGGGCTTCCCCAGATGGTGAGCAAATACTACGCCATCAAGGACGAGCGATCCATTAAAAAGGCTACGGTGGTATCCACCGGATTTGCCCTGTTGATCGGCTGCGGGGCGTATTTTATCGGTTCTCTGGCCCGGCTGATCCTGGCGGGGAACGTGCCGATGACGGTTGCAGGGGAGATCAACTACGACGCGATCGTTCCCAATATGCTGGTGACAGCCCTGGGAGACGCTAATATTATTACGACCATCATCCTGGCGGTGATCCTCCTGCTTTTGCTTTCTGCGTCCATGTCCACCCTGGCCTCGGTGGTACTGACGTCTGCTTCGGCCATCTCCGTGGATTTAGTGCCGGTGGTGAAAAAGGACTATAAGCCGGCTCATCAGATGACGCTGACAAGGAGCTTGTGCCTGTTATTTGTGGCCCTGTCGTTTTTGTTCGCAACTATGAATATTTCGATTATTGTCAACATCATGTCCTTTTCCTGGGGCGTGGTGTCGGGCTGCTTTGTCGGGCCGTATATATGGGGGATTTATTGGAAAAGGGTTACCAAGGCAGGCGCCTGGGCCGGGATGGTCAGCGGCCTTTTGGCAGTAGGGATCCCTACGCTGGTCATCAGCCTGTCCGCGGGCTTCCCGCAGGCGGCGGCCAAAGCGCCGGAAATGGGCGTGTTTGCTATGGTGTTGTCGATTATCGTAGTACCGGTGGTCAGCCTCTTTACGAAAAAATTTGACCAAGCCCACCTGGCGGCGGTATTCCAGCCCCAGACGGCGGAAGATAAAAAATGAATTTGTGCCCAGTGCACAGGGAGGAATGGAAAACATGTTTTGGAATGAGGAAATCGAAACTATGTCCCGGGCGGACATGCAGGCGCTGCAGCTGGAAAAGCTCCGGGAAACGGTAACGCGGACCTATAACAGCGTGGCGTTTTATAAAAAGCGTTTTGATGATATCGGCCTAAAGCCGGAGGATATCCGGACCCTGGAAGATATTCGGAAAATCCCATTTACGGTCAAGGATGACCTGCGGGACAATTACCCGTTCGGCCTTTTCGGCGTACCCATGCGGGACATCGTCCGGATCCATGCCTCTTCCGGCACCACCGGAAAGCCTACTACGGTAGGGTATACAAGAAAGGATCTGGATAACTGGGCGGAATGTATTGCCCGGCTGATCACCATGGCCGGCGGCACCAAGGACGACATAACCCAGATCGCCTTTGGCTACGGCCTGTTTACCGGCGCCTTTGGGCTGCATCAAGGAATGGAAAAGGTAGGGGCGGCAGTCATCCCCATCTCTGCCGGCAATACGGAAAAACAGTTGATGATTATGCAGGATTTTAAGCCTACCATCCTGATCAGCACCCCGTCGTATGCCCTGTATATGTCCGAGGTGGCCCAGGAGATGGGGATTACGAAAGACGACATCAACCTGCGTATCGGCATGTTCGGCGCCGAGGGCCATACAGAGGAGATGCGCATGGAGCTGGAAAAACGCTGGGGAATCGTGGCTACGGAAAACTATGGGCTGTCTGAGGTCATGGGCCCGGGGGTTGCCGGCGAGTGCTTAGAGCATACCGGCATGCACATCAACGAGGATATGTTCATCATTGAGATCATTGATCCCGAAACCGGGGAACCGCTGCCGGAAGGGGAGAAAGGCGAGGTTGTCATTACCCCCTTGGGCAAGGAAGGGATCCCGCTGCTCCGGTACCGGACGAAAGATATCAGCTGGATCATGTCCGATCCATGTCCCTGCGGCCGGACAACCCGCCGGCTCCATAAAATCCAGGGCCGGACGGACGATATGCTGATTATCAAGGGTGTCAATGTGTTCCCCTCCCAGGTGGAGGGCGTACTTCTGGGGATCGACCATATCAGCCCCCAGTACCAGCTTGTAGTACGCAAAAAGGGCTTTGTGGACGACCTTGAGGTCAAAGTAGAGCTGGAGGATGCAGGGCTTTTGGAAAACTACACGGCCCTGGAGGAGCTGCGTAAGGATATTCAGCACAAGATCCACACGGTGCTGGGGATTATGGTGAAGGTAAGCCTATTAGAGCCAAAATCTATTGAACGGACTACCGGCAAGGCAAAGCATGTCATTGATCTTCGGTAATTTTTATAAATCCCTGCAAAATTCCATGGACATTTGCGGGGATTTATTGTATAATAGATGCAGTAAAAACAGAAAGGGTATGGTCAGGAAGATGAAGAAACTAATGCTTGGCAACGCAGCGGTTGCCCGGGGCGCGTACGAGGCGGGCGTTACAGTGGTAGCGTCTTATCCGGGAACGCCCAGTACGGAAATTACAGAAAATATTGTGCAATACAATGAAATATACGCCGAGTGGTCCCCCAATGAAAAGGTGGCCGCGGAGGTGGCTATTGGCGCTTCTATCGGCGGGGCCAGGAGCATGTCCTGCATGAAGCATGTTGGAATGAACGTTATGGCGGATCCTATGTTTACGGCCAGCTATACAGGGGTAAACGGCGGCTTAGTGTTCTGCGTGGCGGACGACCCGGGGATGCATTCCTCCCAGAACGAGCAGGACTCCCGGCACTATGCCCGGGCGTCGAAGCTTGTCATGCTGGAGCCGGCGGACAGCCGGGAATGCAAGGAATTTACCCGGATGGCTTTTGATTTAAGCGAGGAATTTGATACGCCGGTGATCATCCGGCTGTCCACCCGGATCTCCCATTCCCAGGGGCTGGTAGAGCTTCTGCCCCGGCAGGACGTGGAGCTGAAGCCGTATGAGAAAAATATCGGTAAATTCGTTATGATGCCGGGCAACGCGGTAAAGCGTCATGTGGCCGTGGAGGAGCGTATGGAGAAGCTGGCACAATACGCGGAAACGACGGAACTGAATACTGTAGAGATCAATTCGGATGAAATTGGTGTCATCACCTCCGGCGCGGCGTATATGTACGCTAAGGAAGCCCTGGGCGACCAGGTGAGTTATCTGAAGCTGGGTATGGTATATCCCCTGCCGGATCAGAAGATCATGGATTTTGCAAAGAAGCATAAAAAGGTCTATGTGATTGAGGAGCTGGATCCGGTATTTGAAGAGCACATCCGGTCTTTGGGGATCGACGTGATCGGCAAAGGCCAGTTCACGCTTCTGGGTGAGTATACGCCGGCGATGATCCGCAAGGCCGTGCTGGGCGGCGGCGCCTTTGAGCATGAAACCATTGATGAGCCGATCCCTGTCCGGCCGCCGGTGATGTGCGCGGGCTGTCCACACCGGGGAACCTTTTATGTTCTGAAAAAGCTGGGCCTGGTTGTATCCGGGGACATCGGCTGTTACACCTTAGGGGCTGTAGCGCCTCTGGGCAGCGTAGATACTACGGTATGTATGGGCGCCAGCGTCAGCGGCGCGATGGGTATGGCCAAGGCCAGAGGACCGGAATTTAACAAAAAGCTGGTATCTGTCATTGGCGATTCTACTTTTATGCATTCCGGTATAACCGGTTTAGTGGATATTGTATACAATAAAGGCAGCAACACGGTGATCATCCTGGATAATTCCATCACCGGTATGACTGGCCATCAGGATAATCCTACTACCGGGTACACCATCCGCAGGGAACCCACCAAGCAGACCAATCTGGTGGCCCTCTGCAAGGCTATTGGCGTGGAACGGATTGTGGTAGCGGATCCATTTGATCTGAAGCGGTTTGAGGAAGTGGTCAAGGAAGAGGTGGCGGCAGACGAGCCATCGGTTATCATTGCCCAGCGGCCATGCGCCCTGTTAAAAACAGTAAAATATACCGGCCACTGTAAAATCGGCGAGAACTGCAAAAAATGCAAGCTCTGCATGAAGCTAGGCTGTCCGGCTATTTCGGAAAAAGACGGCGCCGTGGTGATCGACAAGACCCAGTGCAACGGCTGCGGACTGTGTATCAATGTTTGTCCCTTTGGGGCAATCGCGAAGGAGGACTGAAAATGACGAAGAATATCATGATTGTAGGCGTTGGCGGCCAGGGAACGCTTTTGGCCAGCCGGATTTTAGGCAACGCCGTGATAAATGAGGGATATGACGTCAAAGTTTCCGAGGTCCACGGCATGAGCCAGCGCGGGGGCAGCGTTGTGACCTATGTGAAATACGGGGATCAGGTTTATTCCCCAATCATTGACCTGGGCGAGGCGGACATTATTCTGGCTTTTGAGATGCTGGAGGCTTATCGGGCTTTGCCGTATCTCAAAAAGGGCGGCAAGATGATTGCCAATTCCCAGAAGATCGATCCCATGCCGGTGATCACCGGCGCCATGGAATACCCGGCGGATATTGAAAAGAAGCTGGCCGAAAAGATCGATTTGACCTGCGTAGATGCTTTGCAGGCGGCAGAGGAGGCTGGGAATATTAAGGCTGTGAATGTGGTGCTCATCGGCGTGATGGCGAAAAATACGGAAATTGCCTATGATAAATGGGTGGAAACCATCCGCCAGACCGTTCCGGAAAAATTCCTGGACGTTAACTTAAAAGCTTTTGAAATTGGCTATAACTTATAAAAACTAAAGTAGGGAGATGATTCTAATGTCGATTTACCAGCCGGAAATCGAGTGTATGGACCGGGCGGGCATCCGGAAGCAGCAGCTTGCCTCTTTGCAGTGGCAGGTTAAGCGTGTGTATGAAAATGTGCCCATGTATAAAGAACGTATGGACAAAAAGGGGCTCCAGCCGACGGATGTGCAAGCTTTAGAAGATTTGGCAAAGCTCCCCTTCACCACAAAGCAGGATCTGCGGGATTACTATCCCTATGATTTATTCGCGGTTCCCAAAAAGGATATTGTCCGGATCCAGGCGTCCTCTGGTACCACAGGCCGGCAGATCGTGGCAGGCTATACCCGCAACGATTTGGATATGTGGGCTACGGCCATGGCGCGGCAGCTGGCTGCGGCAGGCTGCACGGATGAGGATATTGTGCAGGTATCCTATGGATACGGCCTGTTTACCGGCGGGCTGGGTGCCCACGGCGGTGCGGAAAAGCTGGGGGCTATGGTGATTCCGACGTCCTCGGGAAATACGGAGCGCCAGATCCGGTTTATGTGCGAGCTGGGGACTACCTGCCTGTGCTGTACCCCGTCGTACGCCATGTACTTAGGGGAAACCGTCAGGGAAATGGGCGTCCGGGATCAGCTGAAGCTGAAGGCTGGTGTTTTCGGCGCGGAACCCTGGACGGAGGATATGCGCCGGCAGATTGAAGAGGCGCTGGGGCTAAAAGCCCATGACGTTTACGGCCTGACAGAGATTATGGGGCCGGGCGTTTCCTATGAGTGCGGCGCTCAGGCTGGGATGCATGTCTGTGAGGATCTGATCATCCCCGAAATTATCGACCCGGATACCGGGGAGGTCCTGCCGGAGGGCGCGTTCGGCGAGCTGGTACTGACAACCATCCGCAAGGAGGGCATGCCTCTGATCCGCTACAGGACGAGGGATCTTTGCCGGCTGGATTATGAACAATGTACATGCGGGCGGACTATGGTGCGGATGAAGAAGCCGGCGGGCCGGACCGATGACATGCTGATCATCCGGGGTGTGAACGTATTCCCGTCCCAGATTGAGGAGGTGCTCTTAAAGGTAGGCGGCGACGTAACGCCCAACTACCAGATCGTAGTGGATCGGGTGAACAATACGGATACCCTGGACATCAATGTAGAAATGAGCGCTGAGCTTTTATCAGACGATGTGAAGTCTGTGGAAGCCATTGAAAAGAAGCTGGTAGAGCGGCTGCGCAGTACCCTGGGCATCGGCGCGAAGGTACACCTGGTAAGTCCTAAGAGCATTACCAGAAGTGAAGGCAAGGCAAAGCGGGTTATCGACAACCGGAAGTTAGTTTAAGGAGGGAACGGCAATGTTAGTCAAGCAAATTTCAGTATTTGTAGAAAACAAATCGGGCAGACTGGCGGAAATCATCGGGATTTTGGGCAGAAATGGGATAGATATCAGCGCGCTTTCCATTGCGGATACCACGGATTTTGGCATCCTCCGGCTGATCGTCAATGATCCGCCGAAAGCGGAAACGGTTCTCCGGGAAAACGGCATGGTAGTGAAAACGACAGAAGTGATCGCCATGGCGGTAGAAGACCGGCCCGGCGGCTTGGCGAAGGCATTGGATATAATCAGCGGCGCGGGTCTTACGATCGAGTATATGTATGCCTTTATCGGCAAAAGCGACGTAGGTGCATTAGTTATTGTCCGGGTAGACCAGCCTGCAGAGGCTGTTCAGCTTATGGAAAAAAGCGGAATTAATATTATTGACGCGAAAGACGTTTACCGGCTGTAATATAGATCAAAAAAACAGGAAAGCAGCGCTTTCCTGTTTTTTTTCGATCAGTTTATTTATGGCTGCCAGCCGCCGTAGGCAGGCGGCGTTTTTTTTGTGTACGATCCAAACGCCGCCATTCCCGCAAAAACAGCCAGCCCGCGCACAAGATACAAAGCAGGACAACGAACAGCACAGTAAGGATACTGTAAAGCGAGCCTATGGCAAAACCGCCGTGGATTGCCTGGGCGCTGGAGCGGAACACCGGTGCGGAAACAGGGACAAACTGCAGGATCACATAGGTAAGGAACGCAGCAATGGCGCCGTGCAGTACTTTCCCCAGGAGATATGGCTTCAGGCTCAGCATATGCCGGGAAACCACGCCCATAACCTGGACATGGACGCTGAGACCGGCAAAGCCTACAATTGCGGCGGACAGGACCAGCTTTTCCTGGAGAACCAGATCTGTATTGGAAAGGGCGGTAATGCCGGTGACAAATTCAAAAAGCCCCAGTACCACAGGCTTGAGAACCGCGGTCAAAGGCAGGTACTGCATGACGATATTGGTCACTACACTGAAAAATAAAACGGCCCCGCAGACGGTGAGGATGCTTTGGATTGAATTGGCCAATACAGCGGAAAACAACTCTCCCAGACTCCGGTCGGGTGTTTCAACCCGAGCCGGCGGCGCGGCGTAGCTGCCGCGCTGATAAAACCGAAACAGGATCCCCACAATCAGCGCGGCCAGGATGTGGGCCGCGTACAGCACGATACCGGCCCGGGGGCTGTGATACAGAGACACGCCGATGGAGCCCAAAATAAACAGCGGGCCGGAATTGTTGCAGAAGGCCAAAAGGCGTTCTGCCTCGGATTTGGAAACGTAGCTGCTTTCGTAAAGCTGGCAGGCGGTTAACGCCCCCAGGGGGTACCCGCTGATAATGCCCAAAACAAAAGCCGCCGCGCCGGCGCCGTTGATGCCGAACACCGGCTTCATCACCGGCTCAAAAATTTTGGCCAGCACCTGGCAGAATCCAGAATAGATCAAAAGCCCGGAGCATACAAAAAACGGGAACAGGGAGGGAATGATGATTTCGGCGCACAGCTCCAGCCCGTTCCGGGCATAGTCCACAGCTAGGGCCGGATTCAGCAGGATCGCTAGCGTGACGCCTACAAAAATGGTATATAACAGGATTTTTTTCAAACAGAACACCTCCTGCACTATGAATATGACATGAAACCGCGTTTTATTGCATAAATTCAAATATAGGAGCAAAAATTTTGGGGATGTGATGTGATGAAAAAGAAAATACGGGAGGGCATCGCCCAGGTGCTGGAATTTCCCAAGGAGGTAGTTCTGGATCTGCCAAAGCTGACCATGGCCGGAGACCGGGAGCTGTATCTGGAAAATTATAAGGGCATCGTAGAATATACAGCAGAGGTGATCCGGCTGAACCTGGGGGAACGGGAACTAAAAATTACCGGCCGGAACCTGGGGATCCGCTCCATTGAAAGCGAGGATATTACCGTATACGGGATCATACAAACGGTGGAGTTTATATAAAATGCGAGGTTTTTCAAAATGTTTTTCAACAACATCTTTCAATTTTGGAAAGGATATGTTATACTATACCTAAAGGGCTATGATATTGAACGCTTTTTTAACATCTGCCGCCGGCGGGGCATCCGGCTTTGGGGTATCCGGCGTCCAAGCGTTTCAGAGGCCATAGTCTGCATAGGACTGGCGGATTTCCGCCGGATCCGCCCGGTGGCCGGGAAAACAAAAACCAGTATACGGATCCGGAAAAAGCGGGGCGTACCGGTGTTGGTGCGAAAATATAGAAAGCGGTATTTCCTGTTTCTTGGCGCGTTGCTGCTGATCTGCTTCTTAGGTATCATGTCCCAATTTGTGTGGAGTATTGAGATCGAGGGTATAGACGCGGTTAACCGGCAGCAGGTCTTAGAAGCGGCGGAAGCGGCGGGGGTTCGGATCGGGGCCTGGAAAGGAAACTTACAGGACGGCCAGGCTATGAAGGACATCATTCTAAACCGGGTGCCGGATATTTCCTGGACCTGGGTGTACTTAAAGGGCACCAAGGCGGTAATTCGCGTGAAGGAAAAAGTACTGCCGCCGGTTGTGGTGGATAAATCTGCGCCCTGCGATATAATTGCCCGGCGGGACGCGCTGATCCGGAAAATCACCGCGAAAAACGGCGAGCCCTTGGTGGAGCCTGGGGAGGCGGTGCTGGCCGGGGACGTGATTATCGCGGGGACGCTGATGGACGAGGAATCGGGCAGCTACCGGCTGGTCCATGCCATGGGCCAGGTGGAGGCCTCCACCTGGCATGAAAAATCCGGGGAATATAAGCTGTATTATGAAACCCGGAAGCCTACCGGGGCGAAAAAGAGTTACCGGACTTTAAACCTGTTTTCCAAAAAAATCAATTTATTTCGGAAAAACAGTATTCCTTACGCCGAATATGACACAATAGAGAGTAAGCGGGAGCTTGCCCTGGGCCAGGAAGGCTATTTGGGGATCGGGCTGGAAACCGTGACCTATGCGGAGGTAAACGTGATCCGGGAGCCGATCCCGGTAGAGACTGCCTTGGAAATCGCGAAAAACGATCTAGAGGAGCAGATTGCCCGGGAGCTTCTGCCCGGGGCCCAGCGGGTGTCCGCGGATATCCGCCACCAGCAGATCGACTCGGAAACTATCCGGGTCACGCTGACAATGGAATTTATTGAAAAAATCGGGACGGAAAACCCGATCGGAATTTATTAGACGGAGTGATCAGGCTTGAACCAAAGACAAATCCAAATCCCGGCAGGATTAGACATCAGCGCCTTGTTTGGCAGCTTTGACGCCAATGTGAAGCTGTTGGAAAAGGCCTTGGCGGTTAGTATTACCTGCCGGGATAATGTGCTGAAAATTACGGGAGAGGATGAAAATTTAGAAAAGTGCGGCGAGGTGCTCCAGGTACTGGTGGATATTTTAAACCAAGGGGAGCTTATCGACGAGCAGAAAATTATGTATGCGATTACCATGATCCAGGAAAACGGCGGCTTTGACGTTAAAATGCTGGGGGACGACTGCATAGCCATCAGTGCTAAGGGCGCCCCGATCAAAACCAAGACCCTGGGCCAGAAGCAGTATACCGAGGCCATGAAAAACAATACAATTGTGTTTGGAATCGGCCCTGCGGGCACGGGGAAAACCTATCTGGCGGTGGCCCGGGCGGTGACGGCCCTGCGGAACAAGGAGGTCAGCCGGATCATCCTGACCCGGCCGGCGGTAGAAGCGGGGGAGAAGCTGGGCTTCCTGCCGGGAGACCTGCAGAACAAGGTGGATCCATATCTGCGGCCCTTATATGACGGTATGTATGAGATGCTGGGGGCGGAAGGATTTTTGCGGAACCAGGAAAAGGGCGTAATTGAAGTGGCGCCGCTGGCGTATATGCGGGGGCGTACGCTGGACAATGCGTTCATCATTTTAGACGAGGCCCAAAACACAACGCCGGAGCAGATGAAAATGTTTTTGACCCGGATCGGGTTTGGCTCCAAGGCCATTGTTACCGGGGATATTACCCAAATCGACCTGCCGGACGGCAAGAAGTCCGGCTTAAAGGCCGCCCAGCGGATCCTCCGGGGCATTGAGGACATTGCTTTTTGCGAGCTGACGGAGCGGGATGTAGTGCGGCATCCTTTGGTACAAAAGATTATCAAGGCGTATGAACGGTATGACGCCGAGATGGAAAAGAGGCGGAAGCATGACAGAAATCCTAATCGAGAACAGCCAGGACAAGATCGAAATTCCAGATGAGATCTACAATGTGATCCAAACAGTCATACAGGAAACGCTGATCCAGGAAAACTGGGACGCGCCGGCGGAAGTCAGCGTAACCATTGTGGACAACGAGGAAATCCGGGCGCTGAACCGGGCGCACCGGGATCAGGATACGCCTACGGACGTACTGTCTTTCCCCATGTTAGCGTTCGGCACAGACGGGGAGATTCTGGACGGGGAGTACGATTACGACGGGGAAAACATTATGCTGGGCGATATTGTCCTGTCGGCGGAGCGGGCTATGCGTCAGGCGGCGGAATACGGCCATTCCTTTGTGCGGGAAATCGCTTTTCTGACAGCCCATTCTATGCTGCATCTGCTGGGCTACGACCATGTGGACGACCCCCAGGGGGAGGCGGCTATGTGCCGAAAGCAGGAGGCTGTGCTTACCCGGCTGGGCATTACCAGGGAGTAGGTGCAAAAATGTATAAAAATACAAAATTCTGGAAGAGTTTTCAGTGCGCCTGGCAGGGGATTTGCCGGGCTGTACGGACGGAACGGAACCTTCGGTTCCATTTATGCATCGCCAATCTGATTTGTGTGTTTGCCTGGTTTTACGGTTTGTCCCGGGGGGAATGGGGTGCGCTGGTGCTTTCGATCGGATTTGTAATCGGGGCGGAGCTTTTCAACACAGCCCTGGAGCAGGCCGCCGACGCGGCCACGGCGGCGTATTCCGAGCATGTGAAGATGGCGAAGGACGTAGCCGCAGGAGGTGTGCTTTTAGCGGCAGCGGCTGCGCTGGCTGTTGGATGCGCGTTATTTTTGGATTTGGAAAAAATTACATATACCCTGCTGCGCATTTTTACAGATTGGAGAAATTTGGCGCCATGCCTCCTGCTGGGCGCGGCGGATATTGTGTTTTTAATATTTGGAGGAGAACGGAAAAGGTATGAAAAAAAATGAATTTCAATCAGGCTTTGCGGGGATCATTGGTATGCCCAACGTGGGGAAGTCAACGCTTTTGAACCGGCTGGTGGGGCAGAAGATTGCCATTATCTCGGACAAGCCCCAGACCACAAGAAATAAAATTTTGGCGATCTACACCACGGACGAGGAACAAATCGTCTTTACGGACACGCCAGGAATCCATAAGCCGCATAACCGGCTGGGGGAATATATGGTGAAGGTAGCCAATGATTCTATGCGGGATATGGACGTGCTGCTGCTTTTGGTAGACGCCACCCGGAGCATTCAGGAAACAGAACGCAGGATTGCAGAAAGCGTGGCGAAATCCGGTGTACCCTGTATTTTAGTCATGAATAAGATCGACTTGGTCCGGAAGGAAAAGCTTCTGCCGCTGATCGCGGATTACAGCAATCTATATAATTTTGATGAAATCGTGCCTATCAGCGCAAAAACCGGCGACGGCGCCCAGATCCTATTGGACAAGATCAAGTACTATTTGAAACCAGGTCCGAAATTTTATTATGACGACATGGTTACGGACCAGCAGGAAAAGCAGATCGCGGCGGAGATTATCCGGGAGAAGCTTTTGTGGCTGCTGGACAAGGAGGTGCCCCACGGGATCGCCATTGAAATTGAAAAAATGCAGGAAAAGGAAGCAATTACAAATATATATGCCAGCATTTACTGTGAAAAAGCCAGCCATAAAGGGATCATTATTGGGAAAAATGGGGAAATGCTGAAAAAAGTTGGTTCTATGGCCCGGACAGATATTGAGAAAATGCTGGATAAAAAAGTATTTTTGCAGCTTTGGGTTAAGGTCAAGGCGGATTGGCGCAACAATAACCATATGATCCGGGATTTTGGGTTTGAGAGTTAAGGCAAATAGTGACAGTATAAAAAAGAGCTTGCAGTAAATCCTAAGTGTAACAACATTTTGGGAGGACGCGGCATGGGCTTATATGATTTTTCGTGGGAAGCGTTTCTGGCAACCGGGGATATTGAAGCATATTTGCTGATTAAAAATCTGGAGAATACGGGGAAAAAAGAGGAACAGGAAGAATGGCAAGCATCAAAGCCAACGGATTAATTTTAAAGCAGAAGAATTACGGGGAAGCCAACCGGATGCTGACGGTGTTCTGTGAGGGTTACGGGATTGTCAAGGCCAGCGTTTATGGGGTAAACGGCGGCAGGCGGCGGCAGGCGGCGGCTTCCCAGTTTCTGAGCTACGGGGCGTTTGTGTTTTATCAGGGCAAGGGAGATATTCTGACAGTCAACACGGTGGAACCCTTGGAAAGCTTTTTTCCGATCCAGGAAGATATCGCAGCCCTGGCCCTGAGTACATATTTTGCGGATATCACCTACAGCGCTTTGGATATGCAAACCCCGGACGACGGGCTTCTGCGGACGCTTTTAAACGCCTTGTATATGCTGGCTTACCGGGACATGCCGGCAGCGGTGATCAAGCTGGTGTACGAGCTGCGGCTGGCGATGCACGCGGGGTTTATGCCGGTAACGGATTTTTGCGTCGTCTGCGGGGATAACGAGAATATTTCCGGTTTTTCCATGGAAGAAAACGGCGTGGTGTGCGGGGAATGTGAAAAAAAGCTACCGGGGAGCATACCTTTAGGCCCGGCAGCCTTTCACGCTTTATATTATATTCTGCATGCGAGCCCCAAAAAGATATTTTCCTTTCAAATGGGGGAAAATACGGTGCGGGAGCTGCGGGAGCTGGCGGAACGGTATGTCCTCCGGCATTTAGACCGGGATTTTCCGTCGCTTGCCTATTATAAACAAATGATTTAAATGGAAGGGAGCAGGAGCATGGAAAGACGGGACAAGTATAATTATTATCTGGACATTGCCCAGACAGTAGCGGAGCGGGGGACATGCCTGCGGCGGAACTATGGCGCGATTATTGTCAAAAATGATGAAATCATCTCCACCGGCTATGTAGGCGCGCCCCGAGGCCGGAAAAACTGTATTGACATCGGCCGCTGTATCCGCCAGGAGATGAATATCCCCCGGGGGGAGCGGTATGAAATCTGCCGCAGCGTACACGCTGAAGCTAACGCGATTATTTCCGCTGCCCGGCGGGATATGATCGGCGCCACACTGTATATGGTGGGGATCGAAGTCAGCACCGGCGGGTTCGTGGCTAAAAGCAGCAGCTGTTCTATGTGTAAGCGTATGATTATCAACGCCGGGATTGAAAAAGTGGTAATCCGGGATACAAAGGATACATACCGGGTGGTTGTGGTACAGGATTGGATTGACAATGACGAGTCCCTGCAGGGAACGTTCGGATATTGATAAAAAAATCCTATAAATTTCAAAAAACTGCTTGCATTTTGGGAATAGATGTGGTAAAATATTTTGGTATTATGTATTAAACTTTTTGGAGGTGGAGATCGTGCCAAATATTAAATCTGCAAAAAAGCGGGTCAAGGTCATTGAAAAGAAGACATTGATCAATCAAATGCACAAAACTGCGCTGAAGACGGCAATCAAGAAATTTGAGGCAGCTGTTGAGGCGAAGGATTCCGCAAATGTAAAGGCTCTGTTCAACGACGCTGTGAAAAAGCTGGATCAGGGCGTAAAGCAGGGGATTATTCATAAGAATAAGGCGGCCCGGAAAAAGTCGCAGCTCGCTTTAAAGCTGGCAAAAATCAGTGCGTGAGTTTGGATTGAAAAGGAACTGCTTCGGCGGTTCTTTTTTGTGTGCTGGATTTGGGCGATACGGCTATATATGAATAAAGTTGTTGACAAAATATATATGCAGGATGTATAATTATAAATAAGTATACTTTAAAGGAGATCGTAATGTGAGGAATTTTGGTCTGAAGAATGCCAGGCGTTTTCTTTTGCTCTTGGCAGACGGTGCCGCGCTTTCTTTTGCATGCCTGTGTTCTTACTTTTTAGTTGAGTATTTAGCACTTTATACGATTTCAGCAGCATCGCTGCCCTGGGTCGGTCTGATTTTTGTGTTGTTCAATCTGGCCGGCATGGTCATATGCAATGTTTACCGGAATATTTGGCGGTATGCGGCAATTAAGGACTTTTTAAACTGTATATGGGGCGTCTTGCTGGGGACCTTCGGATACTATATTGTGATCAGGGTGCTGCGTATAGAATATCCGGAGATATTTTCTGTGTTCGCGCTGCTTTTATCAATTTGCGAAATCGTGATACTGCGGACAGGTTATAGCTATATATATACGAAGTTAACGCAGAATGAGCATAAAGATCGAGACGGAAAGCGAATGCTGATTGTAGGCGCGGGGGATGCGTGCAGGCAGGTTTTAGCAGAAATTAAGAAAAATGAATGCAGTTTTATCCCTGTTGGATTAGTGGATGACGACATGCAGAAGGTAGGAAGGAAGATTCTGGATATTCCTGTTTTAGGGACAACAGCGGAAATCCCGGGAATTGTAAAGGAACAGAAAATTAGTAATATTTTGATTGCTATCCCATCAGCGGACCAAAAGACCCAAAAACGGATTTTAGAAATTTGCTCCGGAACGGGCTGCCGGGTGAAGGTATTGCCGTATCTGCATGAATTGATTATCGGCGGGACTTTGCTGGACCAGGCCAAACCGATCCAGATTGAAGATCTTCTGGGCAGGGCAGCCATCCAGTTTGATAACCAGGAAATGAAGCTGCTAATCGAGAATCAGGTCTGCCTGGTTACTGGCGGCGGGGGATCCATTGGATCGGAGCTTTGCCGGCAAATTGTGAAATATGATCCTAAAAAGTTAATTATTCTGGATATTTATGAAAATAACGCTTACGATATTCAGCAGGAGCTGAACCGGGAAAATAACGGCAGGCTAGACATCATTGTAGAAATCGCGTCGATCCGGGACGAAAAAAAGATCGCGGATATCTTTTTGAAATACCAGCCCTCGCTGGTATTTCATGCGGCGGCGCATAAGCATGTGCCGTTGATGGAAGCAAATCCAGAAGAGGCTGTGAAAAATAATATTATTGGAACATATCATGTTGCCCGGCAAGCGGCAGTAAACCATGTTAATAAATTCGTTTTGGTATCCACGGACAAGGCTGTGAACCCGACCAATGTTATGGGTGCTACAAAGCGCTGCTGCGAGATGGTTGTCCAGTATATGGCGCAGATCACCAAGGGGACTGATTTTGTAGCTGTCCGCTTTGGAAATGTATTGGGGTCTAACGGATCGGTGATTCCCTTGTTTGAAAAGCAGATTGCGGCCGGCGGGCCGGTTACAGTGACGGACCCGGAAATTATCCGGTATTTCATGACGATTCCAGAGGCTGTGTCACTGGTTCTGCAGGCGGCATATATGGCCCGGGGCGGTGAGATTTTTGTTTTGGATATGGGAGAACCGGTAAAAATCCTTACATTAGCAGAAAATTTGATCCGGCTGCACGGCAAGGAGCCTTATCGGGATATCCCAATCCAGTTCACCGGATTGCGGCCAGGAGAAAAACTGTTTGAGGAACTGCTGATGGCGGAGGAAGGCTTGCGGGAGACGGAAAACAAAAAGATTTTTGTGGGCTGTCAGATGGAAATTGATGAAGACAGTTTCTTGGAAAAATTGCATCGAATCCGTAGATATGCTGAGGAAAACGATGCCGAAAAGGTTATTCTGACGCTTAGCGAATTGGTACCTACATTTCAGCACAAACAAACGAATCAGAATGGCGCTGCGTCCGCCTAAAAAAACCAGTTTCAAAAGGAACTGGTTTTTTGTGGGTTTTAACAAATGCAGGTTTGTCAAACATATTGTGCAATGAACCCGTTAGGGAATAACCAATGAAGGGGTCTCATGGGGAAGTGATTGGAACGCCGGTTATGGAGAGCAAGCTATCTTTCAAAATCCTGTAAAGACCAGAAGCAATGGCAGGAATAAAAGCATTTTTGGCCTTTACTGCGACTGCGTTCCGCTTTACCGTTGGGCAGTGGTGTATTGCATTCCCACACAGGTTTTTTTGTTGATTTAAAAAAATAGCTTGACAAATTGATTCGCTTATGCTAAAATATCAGAGTTGACAGTTCGGAGAGGTGGCCGAGTGGTCGAAGGCGCAACATTGGAAATGTTGTGATGTTCACGCATCCGTGAGTTCGAATCTCATCCTCTCCTCCACAAGGGATAGAGTTTATGCGGTTTTCGGAAAATTGCATAAACTCTTTTTTTTGCTTGTTTGCAGTCTTAACCGAAATTCTAAAAAAATTCTAAAAAATTATTGTTTCTCAAAGAGGGCGTTGATTTTAGCGCCGGTGTTTTTCTGCATTTCTAAATCCACATGGGTGTAAAGCATAGCTGTCACCGCAATGTCGCTGTGGCCGCACCAGAGCTGGATTTCTTTTAGGCTGACGCCGTTCTTCAGCAGATAGCTTGCAACGCTATGTCCTTATGGTATAATAAAGACAAACGGTAGAAACCGCATAAAATCAAGGGTTTCGAGGTTTGTCTTATTATTTTACCAATTCTTTTTCCACCCTAAAATGATAAGATAATTGTCTTTGATTTTCGCTTTGTAATATTAAAGACAAAACAAATTATGACAAAAGGAGGCTGAATACAACTGAATAACTGCATTAAAGCATCGTATCTACCTATAACAGATATGGTGCTTTTTTTATTACCTAAAATCACGAAAAGGAGGTTTTGCATATGAACGATGAAGGATATATTGCACTTGCTAATGCAATTATTATACAAGCAGTAAAAGATTATCGCCACTCTCCCTCACCGCAGGTTAGAAATGAAATCAAACGTTTCTTCCTGTCACAATGGTTTACGATGTTATCGGGAGCAAACGGCGCAGTAATTATAAAACGATTAGAACAGGAACGAGGTGTAAAGAATAATGGCAAAGAAAGAAATAAACTCAGAGGAAATACAGATATTGCCGCTCAGTGAAATCAAGTTGTATGAGGACGCTCCTTTTAAGGTGCGTTTTGATGAAAATATGGCTGAGCTTGTTGAAAGCATAAAGGAAAACGGCGTATTGGTTCCGGCAATCGCAAGACCTCATCCCGAAGGCGGTGTGGAACTGTTATCCGGGCAGCGCAGACTTAAAGCCTGTGAATTGGCAGAAATTAAAGAAATCCCTGTTATAGTTAAAGACCTTGACGATGATGCGGCTATCATACTTCTTGTTGACAGCAATCTTCACCGTGAAGATATACTCCCATCTGAAAAAGCCTTTGCTTATCAGATGAAATTAGAAGCATTAAAACGTCAGGGGAAACGGACAGACTTAACTTCGAGCCAAATTGACCCGAAGTTAAAGGGAACTCGTAGTAATGAGGAATTATCCGAAATTAGCGGTGACAGCGTAAAACAAATACAACGATATATCCGTCTGACCAACCTCATAGACCCAATTCTTGAAATGGTCGATAACAAGCAAATTGCATTTAATGCTGCTGTTGAATTATCGTATCTCGGCTCAAAGGAACAGGCAGAGGTATTTGAGTCAATCGAAGCCGAAGAAGCCGCTCCATCTATTGAACAGTCACGGAAGATACGCAGATTTTCTCAGGAGGGCAAGCTGAACACTGCTGTTATTGAGTCGATAATGCAGGAGCAGAAACCGGAAAAGATAAAGATTATCTTGGAGGAAGATAAAATTAAGCGGTATTTTCCGAATAACTACACAAGAAGACAAATTGAAGATACCGTAATGCGGCTTTTGGAGCAGTGGCACAGGCAGCAGATGAGAAAGAAAAATCAGCCGGAAAGGTAACAGGAGGACTTTATAATGTTAAAATTATTTATAGCTTTCACGCTCGGCACAGCATTTGGAGTAGCAATAATTTGCTGCTGCATAGCCGCAGGCAAAGAAGACAGGGAACTTGAACAGCTTAATACAGACAATACTGACAGCGAATAATCGGCTGTCTTTTTTTATGGAGGTAACAATGGATTGGAGAACAAACGCAGGATATATTATAACAAACTCAATTACTGTTGGAAATACTGAAATTGTGCTTGGTGTTCATACTGAAAATCCCGACAGTTTTGTTACTTGGCTTTGCAGGGACAAGGACTATTATTATTGGGGACATTACTACAGCGACTTATTATCCGCACAAAAGGATTTCTTAAAACGTGGGCTTGCAGAGGTACGAACTATTGAGCAGCATAAACACCGACATAAGACTTATGACGAGAAAGAGAGGTAATACAATGATATATAACAATGATGAGCGGTATAATTCAAGCGGCTGTAAGGATATTACCGCATACAGAGCACTTCGGAGCGTAAAAAAACAGGAACGGCGTGAGCTTATACAAAAGCTAAAAGAGCTTGCCAATCATCACGGTTATGACATTATAAGCATTATCCGTTTGAGAGAGATTGAACATTATGATGATGCTGAATAGAAAACACATTTTGTAAAAGCGAGGTAATTTCATTGAATGAAGAAATAAGAAAAGTTGAAAATTACGAGATTATAAACTCGATGCATATCGGTGATAAAGAAATCGTAATCGGTATCGATATGAATAATGCTGATGGTATGTATTATATGGTTGCGGATTGTGAGCGAAACGAGCTTTTTGAAAGATACGACAATGCTCTTGTCAGCGACAGCTACATAGATATAGCAGAAATATATTCGGATAGGCTCAAGGAACAGATTGAAAAGCTGAAAGCATCTGAAATAAATATCCAGCAAGGCATTATAACTCCCGATATGTGCGATAGCATAAACGGTAAAGACTTGGAGGGACAGATTATTGTAATAAAAGCAGATGTACTCAGACCGGAATACAGAACACAGGCTCATCAGATAGTAAGATGTAAAGGCGGTAACGGCTCATACGCAAATGCCCGTGGCAGTGCTGTCTTTTGTGACTGCTTTTGGGATGATAAAAGCACACGTTTTGAAAGACAGGATGTTCAAGGAATTTTAAAAAGCATATATTATCCCGACTGGCTTAAAGAAAAGCTTGATTATCAACAAGAGCTAAACAAGGATATTACCTTTGAATACGGCGGTTATCACTTCATCCCTGTCGGAATAGTTAAACATACGCCTTATGCTTTTGCTGTTGGGAAGCATATTTCAACAGATAAGACCTTGTCAATATGGAGCAAGAACTACAATGAAATCTTCGGTCAAGGAAAAATTGATTATACGCATAATGATTTTTACAAGGCTGCAAGAGATGTTCACTGTGATGTATTCAAATGTATTGAAAACGGTAAAAAGTATATTCCCGGCGAACACGAACTGTTTGAATACAAAGGCGGTTATGCCGCATTCGATGAAAAAGAATTGAATAAAACAAAGGCAAATAAGGAGATGGAACGATAATGGAAAACAAAGAAATAAGATTTATAGACAGCAGTTATAATGAGCTGTTCAGAATACCCGATGGCGGATATATTACCGTTAAGACAAGGGACGGAGCTGTTACGGACAGAAAATGCAAATACATTGATGACTATCATACCCAAATAGGATATAATGTTTTTCATATATGTCAGTTTGCAGAGCTTATGGAGCGTGGCGGGAACATATATTGTCCGAAAGACACCCCGGATTTTAAGTTGGAGCGTATATCGCAAGAGGAATTTGAGTTTACCTTTGCACCAAAGGATAAAGAGCAAAACCGTGGTTGTATCTGTTATATAAGAGGATACTTTGATAATTCGATTGATGAGCGTTTTCAGTCCTCGGCGATGATTGAATCCAGAGAAAATTATAAAAAATACAAAACAAATGATTTCAGCCGTGAGCTTGATAATATAATAAATTATTTCCGTTTTCAGGCTGATACTCCAATATTGAAAAGTCGTGCCCAAATGCGCCTTGCATCCGCTGACACCGAGCATTTGGTATCGGATGATAATGTGTTTGGATACAAAGTAAATACGGATAACAATGTGTATTATCTTCGATGTGACCCACGGCAAGGACAATATAATGTGTACTGTTACGCATATAACCGGGAGCTGCTCGGAACATATATAAATTTGCAGTTTATAGAGAAACATCATACCGACATAAGCAGAGATAAATTTTTTGTTGGCGAAAACGGCGTTACGGAAGTTTACTACAATCCCGATGCAGATACAGGAGGACAGCTTGTATATAACGACATTTCATTTGACCTTATAAAGGAAGCTGCACAGAAAGAAAATAATTTTAAAGACTTCTTTTCACACCTTGACAGTGGGTGTACGCAGTATCTTATAGATATTAACACTCCGGAATTTAAGGGTAATCTTGACAGCTTTATAAGGCGTAAAGCAGATTTTGAAAACTGTAACGCCAAAACAATGAAAGCATTGAAACAGGCAGCCGGAATTACTCCCGAAAAGGTACGCAAGGATAAAAATTTGGAAAGATAGCAGCTATGCTGTATAATAAAGTCATAAAGAAACAGGAGTGTGATTAAAAAATGATTACAGCAAGCATAAAATTTTTAACAAACAGCCTTATGGCGGATTTGACCTGCCGTGACAGTGAACTTCGTTCAAATCTGCAAAGTACGGGAGTGCTTATGCCGCCGAGTATGATACCGTTAAACAATCCCCTTACACTTCAGGTTCATCTAATACCCAATGATGACATAGGCAGAATGCTTTGCGATATTATTGATACAAATAAAGATACTCTCGGCAGCGTTCAGAGATTATGCAGAAACATCTATTGTCTGAATACGAAACATCAGACCGAGTTTATAAGAAAACTTGAAAGCGGTGAGATAACATCTGTGGAGCAAGGCATATATGCCGCACAGAAAATGAGAGCGGAACGCAAGGCTGAGCATATCCGTTAGAAAAGGAGGAAAACTGAATAAATGGCTACAAGATTACAACTCATTTCAGAGTTGTCAAGCAGTACATATAAGAAGCTGTCCGATTATGAGAATTGGACGGCTTTTTTACATTCTGCCGCTTGGCAATATAAATATCCGTTCCCCGACCAGCTTATGATATACGCACAGCGCCCCGATGCACGAGCGTGTGCAAGCTTGGATGTTTGGAACAATAAGCTGCACCGCTGGATAAACCGAGGTGCAAAAGGTATTGCCCTTCCTCACAGTAAAGACGGACGAACATATATTGACTATGTATTTGATATAAGCGACACAAACAGCTTTTACGGAAATGAGGTTTCACTGTGGGAATTTCGGGAAATATATAAAGAAGCCGTAATTGAAACGCTTGAAAACACTTTCGGCGAGTTGTCAGATAAGGAAACAGTTGAAGAAGCGGTTATGAGTGCCGCTCATAATGCCGTTGAGGATAATAAATCAGATTATCTTGCCGAGCTTAAATATGCAAAAGCGGATAGCTTTTTAGAGGGATTGGACGCAGTCAATATTGATGTGGAATTTCAGCAAACGGCAGAAAACTCCATTGCATATATGATATTTGAGCGTTTGGGATATAACGGCTCAGAATATTTTGAGCGTGAAGATTTTCCATATATAATGAATTTTAATACTCCGTCAACATTAAATCTTTTGGGTAATGCTGTTAGCAGTATATCCGAACAGGCGCTCAGAGAAATTGCATATACTATCCGTGCCGAAATAAAGAAAAACAGAAATACGGAGAAATTTTTTGCGGAAAATAAAAATTCGGAGTACAATGTAGATACAGACGAAAACAAAACTGTCGATGAAAGGACGGATAACAATGACAGAAATGATAACTTACAAACAAGAGGGCGATTATCTGATACCCGACTTGAAGCTTCCGGAGGAGAACGAGCCGGTGGGCAAATACGGGAGAATGAGAGAAACATTCCTCAAGCAGAACCGCAGCAGCATATATACAACACTGCTCCTGACAGGGAAATTGCACGAGCATCTGACGGAGATAGACCGAACGGCGAAGGAACAGATAGAACAGATGGTAAAGAAGATGGCACAGACAGAGGGCGTGAACGAAGAACTGAAAGCGACAGATCCGATGGAATGGACGGGGCTGATGAACAATCTTACCCATTCAGCAGAGGAAACAGTCCTCGAACAGTTGGTGTTCAATTAAGTCTTTTTCCCCTTGTTGAGGAACAACAGGATATTATCAGAGAAGCAGAGCAATTAACATTCGGCTCTGTTTTTTCTGTATCACAGCAAATTATCGATGAGGTACTTGCCGGCGGAAGTAACAGCAAAGACAGCATACTTAAAATTTGTGTGGAGTTTAGTAAAAACAGGTCCCTTGCCGATAAAGCCGAATTTTTAAAAACAGAGTATAAAACCGGCGGCAAAGGTTTTATATTTAACGACGTTAACATTTCCGCTTGGTGGAATGATAATGGTATCAGCATAACACAAGGGAAATCGGCAATAAGCACAGATGAAACACTATCTTGGGAACAGGCAGCAAAACGCATTGATGAGCTACTTGACCTTGGTAGGTATGCGCCGCAGGAAGTCCTTGATAAAATGCACGAATTTGAAATACACCGTGCAGCATACGCATATAAGGAAATGGTACGCAACATCAACGCTGATGAATATCACGAATTAAAAGAACTGTTCAATGATGATATATTCAACGGAGGTTTTGATGACAGTGTAGTAAAGATACAGCAAGCACTCGAAACAACAGGAGGATTAAATCATTTATTTAATTTGGCACAGCTCTTAAACAATTCATACCAACATAATAAAGATGTTATACGTTTTCGGTGGTACACACCATCGGAAATACTTCCGCTTATCGAGGATTTGAAGCTGTCCCGAAAAGAATATACCTCAAATATATCGGTTACATCACCACAGCGATTTATAACAGACGATGAAATTAACAGTATATTAAAGGGAGGCTCCGGTTTTCAAGACAGCAAATATCGTATTTACCGATATTTTTCCGAGCATAACAATCCTAAAGAGCGTATTGATTTTTTGAAGAATGAGTACGGCTGGGGCGGTTATGCAAATACCCCGTACAGTTTCAATCACGACGGGAAAGGTTTAACCATAAGCCGTGGTGATATATTGTCACCATTTGCAAAGGTTACTATGAAATGGACTGAGGCAGTAAAGAGAATAGACAGTCTTATCAAATCCGGAACATACTTGACAGAAAGAGAAAAGAATGAGGGATATCCCACATATCTTTCCGAAAAACATCAGGAGGAGGAAAAAAAGCGGATACACAACGAGAGGACTGAATTTATCAGCAGCCAATCGAAGCTATCCGATGATGAAAGAAAATCCACACTGCCTAAAAGAGTATTCTATTTCATAGAAACGATAGATAACTATGAGCGTGATTTCTTTGCGGATTTTGGCATCTCGGAAATGTTAAACTCTAATGAACTTTATATAGCGGACTGTTTAAAAGACAGTGAGAAGCGTAAGCAGCTTATAAGTTGTCTTGAAAAAATACAAGGTGCAGCTACAAGCGTATATGACCGAAACGGAGCCTATGAACTTAAAAATGAACTTGCAGAGATTAAGAGCATAACCCTAACGAAAATGGGAGATTTCTATGAAATTACAGGCAACGATGCTGCGGCAGCAGCAAATATTTTGCAGCTTACGGTCATGAACAGGCATCAAAACGGTGAAGATATACCTATGGTCGGTTTCCCGTCATTTACACTTGAAAAAAAGATACGGGAGTTGGAAAGTAACGGATATACTGTAAATCTTGATTACTCCGCTGAGCTGTCAAAAATGACAGCTGACGAGAAGAATCAAGTAATCGACAAGGTTGAACTGCTGCGGGATTACAGCGAAACAGAAAATCTAACCGAAGATGATATTAGTCTATATGATGCTGTTATGGAAGAACAAGAAGAAAAAGAAGAACAGGAGGAGCAGCAACCGCAGGAGCAATCGGAGGACTTTTCTCAATATATCGGTATGGAGTTTGATATTGATAACCGCAAATTTGTTGTTGACAGTATTAATAATGTCTTTAACACTGTCAGCTTAAAGGATATTACTTTCCAAAGCGGGGCGGGCTTTCCCATATTCAGAAGTGAAAGCCTTGAATGGCTCAGACTTGCAGTAAAGCAGCAGGAAAAAGCAGATACCATAGAAAAAACAGATACCGAACAACCGGATAAAGACAAGCCGTTAAAGCCGGATATTGCGAGAACTGCTCCCACACAGGTAAAAAACAATGTAGTCTATCCTGAAATTCCTATGTCGGAAAGAAACAACTTCGTTATTACCGATGATGAGCTTGGATACGGAGGGCAGAAAGAGAAATTCCGAAATAATATGGAAGCAATCCGTGTATTAAAGGAATGTGAGTTTGATAATCGTCTTGCAACACCCGAAGAACAGGAAATACTATCCCGTTATGTCGGTTGGGGCGGCTTATCCGAAGCATTCGATGAAACAAAGGATAATTGGTCAAAAGAGTTTCAGGAGTTATATGCTGCACTTTCACCCGAAGAATATGAGCAGGCACGTGCGTCAACACTTAACGCACATTATACCTCTCCCACCGTAATCAAGGCTATGTATAAGGCACTTGAAAATATGGGGTTTAAACAGGGTAATATATTGGAGCCATCGTGCGGTATCGGTAACTTTATGGGGCTTTTGCCCGACAGTATGAGCGAGAGCAAGATGTACGGTATCGAGCTTGACAGCTTAACAGGCAGAATTGCACAGCAGCTATATCAAAAGAACTCCGTAGCAATACAAGGCTATGAAAACACATCACTGCCGGACAGCTTCTTTGATGTCGCTGTCGGCAATGTGCCCTTTGGAAACTATAAATTAGCTGATAAAAAATACAATAAGCATAACTTTTTCATACACGACTATTTCTTTGCCAAAACCTTGGATAAGGTACGCCCCGGCGGTATTGTAGCATTTATTACATCTATGGGTACAATGGACAAGAAAAATCCGTCTGTACGAAAATATATTGCTCAAAGAGCAGACTTGTTGGGAGCAATAAGACTTCCGAACGATGCTTTTCTGAAAAATGCAAATACACAGGTGACAGCAGATATTATCTTCCTGCAAAAAAGGGACAGAATGACTGATATTATGCCGGAATGGGTTAATGTGGGGAAAGACGAAAACGGATTGACCGTAAATCAATATTTTATTGACAATCCCGAAATGGTACTCGGTGAAATGACGGAGGAAAGCTCTCAGTATGGCAAATCAATTACTTGCAAACCGTATGAAGATGTCGACCTTGCCCAGCAGCTTGACGGAGCAATCCAAAATATACACGCTCAAATCACGGAATATGAATTTGACGATATTTCCAACGATGAGGACTTCTCTATACCGGCAGACCCGAATGTTAGGAATTTTAGTTTTTGCGTAGTTGACGGAGATATATATTTTCGTGAAAACAGCGTTATGCACAAGGTAGAGTTAAACTCCACTGCTGAAAATCGTATTAAAGGCTTGATTGAAATACGGGATTGTGTCCGTCAGCTTATCGAGTATCAGTCTGAAGATTATCCCGATGATGATATTAAGGCACAGCAGGAGAAACTCAACAGACTGTATGACTCTTTTACAAAGAAATACGGATTGATAAACTCTCGTGGTAACTCACTTGCGTTTTCAGAGGACAGCAGTTACTTCCTCCTCTGCTCTCTTGAAGTTATAGGCGAAAACGGAGAGTTGGAGCGAAAAGCCGATATTTTCACAAAGCGGACTATCGGTGCAAAAAAAGAAATATCCAAAGTAGATACTGCATCGGAGGCTCTTGCTGTATCTCTCGCCGAAAAGGCAAAGGTTGATATGGAATTTATGATGTCCCTTACAGGGAAAACCGAAGATGAAATCGTTGCAGACCTAAAAAACGTTATATTTCTAAATTCTCAGTATATTGAGGGAAGCGATTTATATAATAAATATCTCACAGCAGACGAATACTTATCGGGAAATGTGCGGCAGAAATTACGAACAGCACAGCTTATTGCACAGACTGACGAAAGATACAAAGTTAATGTTGAAGCATTAACAGCTGTACAGCCTAAAGACTTGACTGCGGCAGAGATTTCCGTTAAACTCGGCTCTACTTGGATACCCGATAAATATATTGAACAGTTTACCTATGAATTGCTTGATACACCATTGTATGCAAAAAGGCAAATCAAAGTACGGTATTACAAACCGACGGCAGAGTGGAATATTTCAAAAAAGACCTTTGACAGAACAAATGTAAAAGCCAACAACACTTACGGTACGCACAGAGCAAACGCATATAAGATTATTGAGGATACTCTTAATCAGCGTGATGTGCGTATTTTTGATTACAAGGAAAACGAAAACGGAAATAAGGTTGCCATATTAAATGTCAAGGAAACCGCTATTGCACAGCAAAAACAGGAAACAATAAAACAGGCTTTTGTTGACTGGGTATGGAAAGAACCTGAACGCCGTGAAGAACTTGTTACATTGTATAATGAACGGTTTAATTCTAACCGTCCCCGTGAATATGATGGCAGTCATATAACATTCAGCGGTATGAACCCTGAAATAAAACTGCGGCAGCATCAGAAAAACGCTGTTGCAAGAATTATGTACGGCGGCAATTCACTATTAGGGCACGTTGTGGGTGCCGGAAAGACTTGGACAATGGTAGCCGCAGCAATGGAAAGCAAACGCTTGGGACTTTGCAATAAGTCCCTTTTTGTTGTTCCAAATCATCTGACCGAACAATGGGCAAGTGAATTTTTGCAGTTGTATCCTGCCGCTAATATACTTGTAGCTACCAAAAAGGATTTTGAAATGAAAAACCGTAAAAAATTTTGCGGCAGAATTGCTACCGGAGATTATGATGCTGTTATCATAGGACATTCTCAGTTTGAAAAAATACCTATGTCGGCGGAAAGGCAGATTAGAATACTCAGTCAGCAGATTGATGATATTATGGTGGGCATTGCACAAGCAAAAGCAGACAATGCAGAGAGATTTACCGTCAAGCAGATGGAAAAGACTAAGAGAAATCTTGAAATGAAGCTCCAAAAGCTGAACGACCAAACACGCAAGGACGATGTTGTAACTTTTGAAGAATTGGGTGTTGATCGAGTATTTGTTGACGAAGCACATTTTTATAAAAACCTCTTTCTGTACACAAAAATGCGTAATGTGGGCGGTATTGCACAGACCGAAGCACAGAAATCCTCAGATTTATTTATGAAAAGCAGATACCTTGATGAAATCACAGGAGGAAAAGGCTTAATCTTTGCTACGGGTACTCCAATCTCGAACAGCATGGTTGAAATGTACACTATGCAAAGATATTTACAGTACGGAACACTTGCGGAAAAAGGCTTGCAGCAATTTGATGCTTGGGCTTCAACCTTTGGTGAAACAGTAACAGCGATTGGGCTTGCACCTGAAGGCACAGGATATCGGGCAAAAACAAGGTTTGCTAAATTCTTTAACCTTCCCGAACTTATGTCAATGTTCAAGGAGGTTGCAGATATTCAGACTGCTGATATGCTTAAACTTCCTGTTCCCGAAGCTGTATATCATAACGTTGCTGTTGAATCCACCGAAATTCAAAAAGAATTTGTGGCTGACTGCGGCGAACGAGCCGAAGCTGTCCGAAAAGGTGAGGTTGAGCCTACTGTTGATAATATGCTTAAGATAACAAACGACGGCAGGAAAATAGCACTTGACCAGCGTATGCAAAATCCTATGCTTCCCGATGACGACCGCTCAAAAGTCAATCAATGTATCAATAATGTTTATGATATATGGGAACAGCACAAGAGTGAAAAATCCGCACAGCTTGTTTTCTGTGATATGTCCACTCCGAAAAATGACGGCTCATTCAATGTTTATGACGATATACGGAAGAAGCTGATTGAAAGAGGCGTACCTGAAGATGAAATAGAGTTTATACATAATGCCGACACAGAGGTTAAGAAAAAAGAACTTTTTTCAAAGGTACGCAAGGGCGATGTGCGTATACTCCTCGGCTCAACCGCAAAAATGGGAGCCGGAACCAATGTCCAGAAGCGTCTTATTGCTTCACATGATTTAGATTGTCCGTGGCGTCCCGCCGATTTGGAACAGCGTGCAGGTCGAATTATCAGACAAGGCAACACTAATGACACGGTACACATATACCGCTATGTTACCAAGGATACCTTTGACAGTTATATGTGGCAGACTGTTGAAAACAAACAAAAATTCATATCGCAGATTATGACAAGTAAATCCCCTGTGAGAAGTGCGGAGGACATTGACGAAACGGCTCTTTCCTATGCCGAAATAAAGGCGTTGGCAACAGGCAATCCTCATATCAAGGAAAAGATGGAACTTGACACTGAGGTTTCAAAACTGAAGCTGATAAAATCAAGTTTTCAGAATGAAAAATATGCATTGGAGGACAGAGTACTGAAATATTATCCTAAAAAGATTGCGGAGCTTAATCAGAATATTCAGGGATATGAAAAAGACATAGTTGTTGCAAAACAGCATCCAAAGCAGGAGGACAAATTCAATACTATGACCATTGACGGGTTTGGATACTTTGATAAAAAGAAAGCGGGCGAAGCGTTAATTGAACGCTGCAAGAAGCTGACAGACATTGAACCTGTTACAATAGGCGATTACAGAGGTTTTACGATGATGGTATTCATTGACAGCATATCCAAATCAATATACCTCGAACTAAAAAATGAGATTTCATATAAGGTGGAGCTTGGTGCTGATGTTTTTGGAAATATACAAAGACTTGACAATGCTATTGATGGTATACCCGGACGGCTGGAGGTAGCTAAGGATAATCTTGCCGATACAAAAAAGCAATATGAAGCAGCAAAAATTGAATGTAAAAAGGATTTTCCACAGGAGCAGGAATTAAAGGAAAAGCTTGAACGGCTTGCGGCACTTGATGCACTTCTTAACATGGATAAGAAAGGTAATGAAGGTGTTGTTATGGGCGAGCCGGACGAAGCGGAGCTTCCGCTGAGAAAAAGACAAAGAGATGAAATGGAGAGATGAAAAATGCGTGAATTAAGAAATGGAACAAAAATTATAGGGATAGACCACGGTTACGGCAATATTAAATCCGCATCAACCGTCACCCCGTCGGGCATTTTAAAATATGATACCGAGCCTATATTCAGCGGCAATGTGCTTGAATTTGACGGTATGTATTATAAATTCGGAGAAGGACACAAGGAATTTATACCCGACAAATCACTTGATGAGGATTTCTACCTTTTTACTCTTATGGCTGTTGCAAAGGAATTGAGCCGATACAGAGTTCAAACGGCTAATGTTTACATTGCAGCCGGACTCCCTCTTACTTGGATACGCACTCAAAAGGAAAGCTTTAAGCAGTATCTTATGCAGAATAAAAATGTATCATTCAAATTTAATGACAGACAGTACAATATTACTTTTGTCGGTTGCAGCGTATATCCACAAGGCTACCCCGCTATTGTCGAACATATCAAGGAATTTACCGGAACAAATATAATTGCTGATATTGGGAACGGCACAATGAACATTATGTATGTGAACAATAAAAAGCCTGTTGAAAGCAAGTGCTGGACTGAAAAGCTCGGTGTTAATCAGTGTATGATTACTGCAAAGAACCGTATTATGGATATTTTCGGTGTTAAGATTGATGACAGTATCGTGGAGTATTTTTTGCGAAGCGGTACAGCCGATGTTTCTCCTGATTATTTAGAGGCATTGAACAAGGTAGCAAGCGAGTACGTTGAAAAAATTTTTGAAGCACTAAAACGCTATGAATATAACCCTGATACAGTCAAGCTGCACATTCTTGGCGGCGGAGGTTGCCTAATAAAGCATTTCGGTAAATACGACAGCAACAGAGTAAGCATCTGCGATGATATTTGTGCTTCTGCAAAAGGATTTGAATATCTTGCGTATTGCAAGCTGAGATAGGGGCTGATATAGATGGACAACATTAAAACGATGTGTTTTCGCTTTAATTTGAATAATCCCAATCATCTTAAAGCGTGGGACTATCTGCACAGCATTGATAAAGAAAAATACAAGTCATATACCGATGCTGTTATCATATCAATCACTGATTATTTTGACCGACAGAATAAAATAAATGAGCCATATCTCGAAACTCGTCAAAGGGAAGATGATTTTGTGAACAAAATCGTTGAAACAGTTGATAGAAAGCTTCAAAAGGCTTTGCCGGAATTTATGTTATCCTGCCTTGCCTCTTTTGCAATAGGAAACATCAAACCGGATACGGTCACAGAACAGGAAGATATATCAGAAACGCCCGATATTGATTGGAATTTTCTCGGTGACGAATGATTTGTATATCAAAGTAATCAGATTTTGATATATGAAAATCTCCTGACAAACGAGATATATTAAAACACCTATAATTTTAATAGCATTATTTTTGGTGCTGTTGATTTTATATATAAAACACTAAAAACATATAGGAGGTACTTAATTATGATTAAGACAACAGATTTGGCGTATGTACTGTACGCAAAGGCAAATAAGGAGTTTGATGATTTAGAACTTGAACTGCTCGGCGAAAGTAAAGAAGAAATCATCGACAGAGCGTCCGAGATAACGGATAAAACCTACATACTCAGCTTTTTTGAAAGCGGGATGCTGCTCAATGCAGAACAGATTATGGAGCTTTTAAAGCTCGACAATACTCTTGATGCCTGCTACGAAGCATGGAGAGCAGCAAAGGAGTATTGCCCGTATAAAATCAAAGATGTTATAACGGAGTTCGCAGATTTTCTTGTTGAGAAGTCAGACGAAGCTGACGATGGCGGGCGTAATGATTAAAACAGCTATATGCTGTTTTATAAACGGCAAGCATAGCATTTGTTCGGACAAATGCGGCTTGTTTGGGGCTACTGCCCCTAAAACCCCTGCCTCACGGCGTTATCGCTTTGCTGAAAGGAGGTGATTTCTACGAGGAAAAGACAAAACAGGCTTGAAGTACGGCTAAATGACAGCGAGGACGTCAAGCTGCATGAATTGATGTGTGAAACAGGCTTTAATGCTTCACAGCTTATCCGCAGCCTTATTTCACGCACCGAAATTAAAACACGCCCGCCCGATGAGTTACCAAAACTTCTTCGTGAGCTGTCCGCTATCGGAAACAATGTCAATCAGATAGCAAGAAAAGCAAACAGTACGGACAACATTGCAGAAGATGAAGTGACAAAAATGCGTGTGGCATTTGAAAATCTTTCAAAGGAAGTGAGGAAACTGTAATGGCTATAACAAAAATATATGCGATAAGAGCAAATTTACAGCGGACTGTTTCCTATGCTTCCAATGAGAAAAAAACTAATCTTGACAATGTGATTGAGTATGCCGTAAATAAAAGCAAAACCGAACAGAGGCTATTCCAAGACTGTATTAACTGCGTAAGCATTGAAACCGCTTATGAAGAAATGCAGAATACAAAAAAGCGCTGGAATAAAACTGACGGTGTGCTGGGGTATCACTTTATACAGTCCTTTAAGCCGGGCGAGGTCACACCGGAGCTTGCTCACAGGATAGGTATTGAGTTTTCCAAGGAATGCTTCGGTGACAGATTTCAGGTTGTTATCGGTACGCATCTTGATAAATCGCATTTACATAATCACATCGTAGTAAATTCCGTTTCATTTATGGACGGCGGCAAATATCATTCTTCCCCACGCAGCTATTATGAACGGATACGGGCGGTATCTGACAGAATGTGCAGAGCTAATGAGCTATCCGTTATTGAACAGCCTCAGGGCAAAGGCTTGCACTACGGTGAATGGAAAGCCTTGAAAAACGGCAAGCCCACAATCCGAGGTCAGTTAAAGGCTGAACTTGATGAGATTATAAAGTCATCATACACAATGAAAGACTTTTGGAAAATACTCAAAGAGCGCGGCTATCAGATAAAGCGACCTCAGGGGAAATATAAATTTCCGTCTGTCATACCACCTTACGGTAAATATCCGATTCGCTTTGACAGGCTCGGTAAAGGGTACACTCTTGATGATATTGGACAGCGTATTATTACCGCCCGAAACGGTATCAGGACAGCAGCACCCACACAGCTTCCGAAAAAGGTATATAAATTCAGAGGTGACATTCACAATGTAAAGCCGAAAAAGCTCAAAGGCTTTATCGCTCTCTACTTCCATTACCTATATCTGTTTGGGAAAATACGCAGAAAGCAGACACCGCAGAGGGTGTCATTTTTTATGCGTGAAGAATTTCTGAAACTTGAACGTTATCAAAAGCAGTTTAAGTTTTTGAATGAACACAAGATTGAAACTGTTTCGGAGCTTACAGCCTACCATAAAGCCAAATCGGATGAAGTCGATGAGCTTATCATTAAAAGAAAACAATTATACAGCGAAAGGACAGATGAAAATTGTGAGGAAATCAAAAAACAAGTATCTGAAATTAACTCGGCGCTTAGAGAAATACGGTCAGAACTCCGTCTATGCAAATCAATATATGAGGACGCAGAACACATTGCCGAGAAACAAAAACAGGCACAGAAGCTTATACAACAGGCAGAAAAGGAGGTAATCCGAGATGAACACAAGCGGAGAAGTCGCTGATTTAATGGTCAAGGAAGGGATACAGATTACTGAGTCTGCAACCAAACTTGCGGCACTCGGAGCTAAAAATCTTGCAGCTATTATTATTGCTCTTGTAAATGACGATAAAAAACTGCAAGGCAAGACTAATCTGAAACAGCTTTTAAAGTCTGATAAACCCCTTTGCATCCTACAAATCAAGGAAAAGGACTTATCAAAATTTAACGGCGAAGCAAAAAAATACGGTGTTCTTTTTACAGCCGTAACAGACAAAACCAACAAAACAGAGTATTGCGACATCATTGCCAAACAGGACGATGTTACAAAGCTCAATTATATCTTGGAAAAGATGGAATATCCCGCACCCGTGGCGGAGGTCGAGCCGGAGAAAGAAGCTGATAAATCCGACAATACATCTGCTCCGGATAAAGATGGCAAAGCAAAGGAGAATACCGAAAAAAACCGTCTGTCCCGTGCGAGCGAAAATCGGTCAGAGAACAGCTTAACGCAGCACGGGAGTATCGGAAGTATGGACAATCCTATTAGCACAAAGCCTTCGGTAAAGCAGAAGGTCGAGGAAATCAAGGAGCAAAGAGTAAAAGCGAAAGCAGAAAAAGAGCCTGACAGAGCTCCTCGGTACCGTCAGCCTACACCGAAGAAAAAGAAAAACAAATCGAAAGGAACAAATAAGCAGAGATAATGAGATATAATCTTCGTTGGCTTACAGAGCCGCCTTAAAAACAGGGCGGCTCTGCATATCTAAAAAATCTATAATTATGGAGGAATTTATACAATGACTAAAAGAAAACATATCTTAAAATCAGCGGTATCGTTACTGCTGACAATGGCGATATCCATTTCACTTGTGCCGGCTGCATTTGCAGCACAGTCCAATGAATATGTTGATCCGGCGGATAATTGGCTGTCATCAAACAACCGTACCAACGAGCTTGATGTAAACGCCACTATCACAAACGAAACACAGTATTGCAATGTCTGCAAGAAATTCACAAGCGTACTTACATATCGTGTTCCCGAATACACAAAAACGGGAGAAACAGCACTTAACCGAGGTGTAAGATATTCAGACGGAACTTGCATAGACGGTGTTTCAAAAGGAAATCTTGATAACGGCACTCCCGGTGTGGATGCGTACTATACGGGATATCATTTCACAAAGGCTGTATGTCAGACCTGCGGAACGATTAACTCTGGTGACGGTCCCACCGATTATGATTTTAATAACAATGTATATAGCTTAAACAGCTGCGACCACAACTTTTTCTTAGACTTTGACGCCACCACATACGAGCCGTATGATGAAGGCAGGCATTTAACTACATTAAAACGAGGCGAATACTGCAAATTCTGTAAAGGAACATTTGCAAGAGCATCAAGAGGGCTTGAATCACATGATTTTACGGAAAGTGTAGACGCACAGCTCGGCAATAACCGCTTTTATGTTGCTGAAAAATGCAATGACTGCGGATATGAAACAAGCGAGTATGTAACCGCAAAATCGGTTGTGGCTTCCTATTACGGAACAGCAGACGGCGAAGCGCATACGCTGACCGTTTCCGACCTTTCGGACAGCGGCGTTAAAACGAGTATCCGTTATGGTGATACTGCTGATAGCTGCACCAAAACTTCTGCACCGAACTATACACAGGCGGGATATTACACGGTGTACTATAAAATCAATTACAGCTATGCCGGAGAAACAATGACTGAAAACGGTGTTTCCTATGTATGGCTTGTAAATGATGATAATGAAACCGACAACAACGGCGGAAACACAATTATTGTTATCCCTCCGACGCATGAACACGATTATCATTATCTTGAAACCGTTGCTCCGAGCTGTGAGAACTTGGGGTATGAACGCTGGCAGTGTGAAGGCTGCGGAGAGCTGCAGAAAAGAAATTACACACCCGCAAAGGGACATAATTACAAAGCAGTTACCATAAGAGAAGCTACTTGTAAGCAGGGCGGTCTTAAATTATGGCTGTGTTCCGACTGTGGAGATTTCTATGAGGAAACAACTCCTCTTGCATCTCACAGCTACAAAACAGTAAAGCACAACCCCACTTGCAGAATGACAGGCTATACGGAGCATATCTGCGAGGTGTGCGGAGATAATTATATAACCGATATTACACCGATTATCTCCCACGCATACGAGCATATCACAAAAGAGCCGACTTGTACGGAAAAAGGTTACACCACACATACCTGTACGATGTGCGATTACCATTATGTAAGCGACTATACAGAGCCGACCGGTCATAAGTGGGACGAGGGACATACCGTTACCAACTCCACTTGCGATGCAGAGGGCGTTATTGAGTACCATTGCCTAAATGACAGCTGTACGGAAAAGATGATTAAAGCCATCTCCGCAACGGGACATACACCGGGCAAGGCGGCAAATTGTACCGAGCCTCAGGTATGCGAGGTGTGCGGAACTGTTCTTGAACTTCCGACAGGACATCACTATGACAGTAAGGTAATAGCGCCAACTTGTACCTCAATGGGATATACCGTATATACTTGCCGTGACTGCGACGATACCTACACGGGAGATTATACGGACAAAGCAGAACACGATTACAAAAAGACCAAAACTGCTCCTACTTGCACAAGTCACGGCTATACAACATATTCCTGCAAAAACTGTGACGATGAATATGTTTCCGATTACACGGAAAAACTTCCCCACGCATATAAGGAAGATATAACAAAGCCGACTTGTACTTCTATGGGATTTTCGACCTTTACTTGTGCCGACTGCGGTGACAGCTATGTAGGCAATTATACCGATATGCTGGAGCATAACTATAACAAGGAAACCGTAGAGCCTACTTGCACCGAACACGGCTATGCCGTATATACTTGCCCCGACTGCGGAAAGTCATATATCGGTGATTACACAGACAGCAAGGAGCATCACTATATCGAAACAGTCATTGCTCCGACTTGCACCGAGATGGGATATTCCATATTCAAGTGCGATGACTGCGGCGATGAATACAAGGGCAATTATACAGATAAAGTGCCACACGCATATAAGGCTGTTGTAACAGAGCCGACCTGCACATCAATCGGCTTTACAACTCACACTTGCCCTGACTGCGGAGCAAGCTATACGGATAATTATACCGATAAAGCGGCACACAGCTATGAGGAAACCGTTACAGAGCCTACCTGTCTTGAACTCGGATTCAGCACCTTTGTATGCTCTGTTTGCGGAGATACCTACAAGAGCAATTACAGAGAAGCTCTCGGACATCAGCCGACAGAATGGATTGTTGACACCGAAGCTACGATTGAACACAGCGGTGAAAAGCATATCGAATGTGAACGCTGCGGCGAGATTTTGCAGACATCGGAAATTGCACAGCTTATCGACAAGGATAACTCTGATGAGGACGGCAACGCACAGGTGGGCAATTTCTCAATTATACTGACCGATAAGGACGGAAAGCCTGTCTTTGACAGCGAAATCAGCATTGATGTAAACGACAATGTTACAATCAAGCTCCCCGAAGGCAGACTGCTTGACTTTGCAGACCGTACCACAATCACAGCTTTCTTTACAGATACACAGGAGCCGGCAGAGGATTTGCGTATCTTTATTTACGATACCAACAACAATGCCACAACAGGCTCGACGGATGCAAACGGACAGCTTGTTGTGCCGAACAATCAGAGCAGCACGGGTGATGACAACGGCACAATAGGAAACGAGGACGGAGATAAAAAGAATACCTTTGTTGTAACCGTCACCGACAAGACAAATGTTGTTATTCCAAACTGCGACATTCATATCGGAGAGAGCAATAATATTGTTGTTGATTTGCCGGACGGTATCAAACCGACAAGAGAAAATCCCGTAATCGTAACCGTAACCGACCACAACGGAGAGGCTCAAAAGGATATTACCGTAATTGCCATCGGTGACGCTGATTTTATGGAGAAAGGCAGCACCGATATGTACGGAAAGATTACACTTCCTACCGCTTCTGACGGATACACAGACGAGAACGGAAAGGTTAATGTTGACAATATCAATGTAATCGTAAATGATGAAATCGGAGTTATTCCAAATGCTTATGTCAAGCATAATGAGGACGGCACAATCAATGTAACACTCCCCGATGGAAAGACAATCAGCTATGCAAACCGCATTACCGTAACTGTGCTTGATTCTGTCGGAAAGCCTGTTGTAGATGTTAATGTAACCGTAAGCGATGTTGCAGAAAAATCATATACTGCAAACACAGATGAAAACGGTACTATCGTTGTACCTCCTCTTTCCGAGGATATGACAGATAGCGAAGGCAAAGCTGTTGTAAACAGCTACAATATTCTTCTTTCTGACGAGCAGAAAGTAATCGAAAATGCTTTTGTGTATATCAAAGACAACAAAATCTATGTTGAACTTCCCGAAGGCACAGCGTTTGATTACAACAACAGAATTACGGCAACTGTCACGGATAAGGACAATAACCCCGTCAAGGATATGAGCGTAACATTTACAGACAGCACAGAAAAGACAGAAACCAACCTCACCGATGAAAACGGCAGAGCAACTGTTCCGCCTGTTAATATTGATTACACCGATGTAAACGGATACTCAGAGGTAGACGGATATATCGTAACTGTTGTTAATGAAGCAGGAGCGATAGAAAAATCGTTTGTTACACATACAGAGGATAACAGAATCATCGTAGAACTCCCCGAAAATGTAAAATTTGATTATGCTAACCGTATTACCGTAACGGTACTTAACAAGCCTGATAAAACAGCTGTTAAGGATATGAATGTAACTGTATCTGAAAAAGCTGTTGTTACAGAAGAAGCTGCTGATGTAAAATCCTTAAGCGGTGTTACAAACAATGACGGCAAAGCCGTGTTCCCTCCGCTTTCAGAGGATATTACCGATGATAACGGTAGCTCAGACATTACCGAGGAAAAGCCGGGCAAAGGTGAGGATACGGACGGTGACGGCGTTGAGGATAAGCCGGGCGAGATTGAAACCGTAACCTATAAGGTATCGGTCAATGACACTAAAGGCATTATCAATAATGCGTTTGTGGAAATCAAGGACGGCAAGGTTTATGTCACGCTTCCCGACACGCATACGCTGACAACCTCAAATCAGACAACCGTAACTGTACTTGATAAAGACGAAAATGCTGTAAAGGGCGTATCTGTAACAATCAAGGACAAGACAACAGAAAAGACCGAATCAACAGATGCAACCGGCAAGGTAACTCTGCCCGTTAAAACTTCAAGCGGCGGCTCCTCATCAGGCGGAAGCTCCGGCGGTGGCGGCGGAAGCTACAGCAGCTATTCAACAGTTAACGTCAAGGTAATAGACAAGGACGGAAAAACTGTATCTGTAACAAAATCCGTTGACAGCAAGGGTAATGTAACCGTTACACTTCCCACAGGTAAAGTGATTGACAGCGAAAACTACTATACCGTAACCGTAACCGACAGCAAAGGTGCTGCAAAGGCTGATACAACCGTTACACTCAAAGACCGCAAGACTGGCACAGCGACAGGCACAACAGATAAAAACGGTATGCTGACGCTCCCTGCAACTGAACATAAGGCGTATATTGTAGGATATAATGACGGTACTTTCAAGCCGGACAGCAATATGTCAAGAGCTGAAGCTGCTGCTATCTTTGCAAGACTTATTGCTGAAGCAAAGGGCGAAAGCATTAGCGGAAAAGCATCATTTAAAGATGTTGACAAAAATGAGTGGTATGCCGGATATGTAGGCTATCTTGAAAAATATGATGTCATAAACGGCTACAATGACGGAACATTCAAACCCGACGCATCTGTTACAAGGGCTGAGTTTGTTGCTATGACGGTAAGATACTATGACCTTTTCAACGATGTAAACAAAACAGGCAATACCGTAAAATATACCGATGTTGCAAGCTCATATTGGGCATACTCGGATATTGCCTTTGCGAAGAATATCGGCTGGCTCAACGGCTACAGCGACGGCTCATTCCGTGGTGATAACGACATTACCCGTGCAGAGGTTGTTACTGTTGTCAACCGTGCAACAGGCAGGGTTGCAGACAAGGAATATGTAAAGGATAACTTTACAAAGCTTAACCGTTTTACCGATGTAACCGACAGTAATATGTGGTATTTCTTTGATGTAGCAGAATCCTGTAATAACCATAAGGCTGTTACCTCTGCAAATAACGAAGTTTGGGTGAAATAACCCTTTGTGCAAAAGGCAGAAATCAGTCCGAAAGGATTGCTTTTCTGCCTGTTTTGCGGTATAATGTACTCGTAGATAAATCGGGATTTAAGGAGCATTCCTGTTAAGAAACAAAAAAGATGTTTGACAAAAAAGAATACCTC
>CBCTZG010000002.1:0-94434 GCA_965151315.1 uncultured Clostridia bacterium | reverse complement strand
AAACGATATTTTGTCATAGAAAAATCTAATTTACAGAAAAAACTTCACACGCCCACTCAAAACGAGTAAGTAGAGCATTCATTTTTCTAAATGTTCTGTTTTTTAATAATGGTTCATTAAGTAATCTATCCAAATCTTTTTGTAATAAAACAAATTGGCCAATTAACTTATCTGAAGCAATTGAATTTTGAACGGGTTCTGCTGTTTCTCTTTTTAGGACTTTCTCCTGACAAATAGAAAACTGCGCTTGTTCATCCGACTGGCGAGAAAGGTTTTTAATCCGTTTATACTCTTTGAAATATATCGTTTGACCTAAAGCAGAACGCCATTTGTTTATAACAATTATCGTATTTTCACCACTTTTAACAGTCTCAGTACTTGGTTTATACATTAATTCAATTGGAGTATTTCTCCAGTTAGGTACTTTTTCTTTTACTCTAGATACAACTAACTTCGCTGCTTCCCTTTGATTTTCTGAAAACAACAATTCTGTAATTTGAATAAGCCAATCATAATCTTGAACAATTCTCCATTCAGCCGGGATCCAAACAGTACCACAGAGCATTCCTAATAATCCGGCTGTGATAGAAGCAATAGTATCGGTATCTGCCCCAACTGAAAATGCTGGAATTTTAATTCCAAACGACGGATTATTTGCATATTTAGATGAAAGATATATAGCTGCTAGTATGGCAACATCTCCTGCGCCATTTATTTTCGAAAAACATCCTAACTGCTGTAACACGAGCGTATCATCTAACATTAATCCTCTTTCCAACGCTCTATTAATATATTCCAATTGTTTCAGCATGTTTGAAAGAATATTTTCCCATTCATGATTGTAATCATAGCCTGACTGATTATGCGCAGCTTCAGCCATAATTGTAGGATTACGATAATTTATATCAAATCGCCAGATTTTATCACTATTTATACCTGAATCACGCCAAGATAAACAACTACCATAAATTTGCTGTGCTACTTCTCCAAAAAAAGTGAAAGATCCTCCCTTGCTAGAGACTTAAAAAACCGTTCTTTCGCCTTTCTCAGCGTAAAGATTTGGCCCGGGCCAAACATTTTGAAAGATATTACATAGGTATCTTCCAATCCTATCAGCATTCTCCATAAAGTCGTCTATTGTTTCTATATCATATTTTTTCCTTAATTCCTTTAATTTCTTTTTCATACAACGGATTTCAATGTGGCCTTATTCTCTTGGTTTGATTATGAAGTCCTTGAGAATAAGCTGTCAACTTTTTTTATACCACACAAGAATAATAGCGATAGCCTATTGCTGCTATTCCTCCGATATGCAAAGAGAAGAAAACATGGAGGCGCAGAAACGTGTGATTCATAATTTTGCAAAAGCAAAAGGCATTGAAATTATAGAGGAATACATTGAACGGGCACAAAGCGCAACCAGCGCCGACAGACCGGCATTCCAAAAAATGCTTTCGGACGCACAGGAAATGATTTTCGCTATGTATAACGACGGGTTCAGCTATACGGAAGTTCTTAAGGAGCTGAATTCCTGCGGATATCAAATAAAACGCGACGGAAAATTTGGCAAAAACTCTCTCTATGAGATTTTGAAAAATGAGAAATGCATAGGCGTTTATACTTACAACAAAAGCGCCGCAAAAGGAATTGACGGCAAGTATAACCGCCACAGCTGCAAAGACGATTCCGAGATTATCCGTATCGAAAACGGTATCCCTGCAATTATTGATAAAACATTACTCGGTGCTGGAAAAGACGAAATGGATGCAGCGTCATTCCGGCGTACATAACGCAAGGGAAACATATCTATTATCGGGAAAATCTTCTGCGGTGAATGCGGTTCGCCATTTACCGGAAATTGCCGCAAGGAACGCGACGGACATCCAAAATATGTTTTCTGCCGTTGCTCTAAGAAAAGGGCCGCCCGGAGCAGGCAAAACGCACAAAACCAGGAACCGCAGATCGGTTCCTGGTTCAATTAAAGAATTCCCGTAATGAAAATAAAGCCCAGAGCCAAGAGTAAAAGCTTGTCATCGCAGTCATCGGCCAGCAGGATAATGGCCACCGCGATTAAAATCACGTCATCCAGTTCAAACTTTCCGAGGATCTTTCCATCCTGCATAATACCGTTGCTTTCTTCCGGATGGTTTTTATGTACAGGCGGCTCCGGCTGAATGACCTCATGCCGCTGCTCTTCCTTGATAATTTGGGGCATATCGCTGTAGCTGTAATATTTACGGTACATTTATCCCACCCCTTTACAGCTTAAAGAGCCCTGAAAATTTACTCAGGTTTAATACTCGGATCGCGTTATCGATTCCCCGCTGCCGCTCCTTGCGCATATACGGCCGCAGAGACAGAAGCAGATTGGAGCGGGCGTCGCCGCCGGCGCTGCCCATTTCATCAATAATATTTTTGATCTTCATCAAATATTCCATGCCCTCCGTCCCACCGCCGCCGGATGGCCGGGACTGCGCTGGCTTAGGGGCCGGCTCTACGGTCTTTACCGTAGTTTCTACGGTTTCTTCCTGTGGTGTTTGGCTAGTATTCTGCAGTGCGCTTAAAACTGACTGAATTTTTTCATCCGCATTGTCTCCGAGCAGTCCTTTTAAGGTACTCATCATATCATTCGCCATGTTTCTCACCTCAGCTTTTTCAAAATATCTTCCGCTTTCAGTCCGGAAAGCCCGGACAGATCTGCCTGGTTCAGCTTCTTCTTAATTTCGCTGGTGTCCATCTGCATAAAGGTTTCTACCAGCTTTTCCTTATCCAGACCGCTTAGCTGCTTTTGCAGCTTTTGTCCCTCCGGTGTCTTTAAGAGATTCTCCACCGTCTTTTTGCTTTCATTGATCTTTTTCGCGTCTACGCCCTTTAAAATATCCCCTAATTTTTTGCTGATGTCCTGCTTCATATATACCCTTCCTTTCCGCGTCGCTATACTATGCCGCACCCTGTGTAAAGATTGCAGCATTTTCCATTTTGATCCATACAAGGGCAGCTGTGCCGTCTGGGCCCGGCCTTTGCCTGGCTTTGCGCCGGTCGGATTGTCTTTCCGGCTGCCGGGCAGTACCGCTTTCCCTGCATGCCTTTTTTATGCTCCATCCTATTCACCTCGGTGCTATTGTATCCCGCTATTACTATTATATTCGATTTCTTCAAAAATTTTACAGGTATTCGTATAAAATTCCTGATTTTTACGTATACTGTAAAAAAACGGAGGGATCGTAATGGAACAAATAAACGCGTCAGCAAAGCCGGCAGGCCGCAGAGCACGGAAAACACTGGAAAAAGCGGCTCTGCAGGAAGAAAGCCTGCTCCTCGCCCAACTGACACAGGCTAAGCTGGACACCGAGAACATTGCCAGAATCATTGATTTTGTCAAGGATCCCATGGTTTTAGAGGATCTGATCTATAAACTGAAGGCCGCTCAGACCCGGTTCCGCTACTTTCTGCAAAAGGCCCGCGCCGCCGGGATATGCGCCCGGGATCTGGCGCTGGTTTCCGCTGCTGAATAATACTGGTTATCAGCCGCTTTCCGTCCTGTCCGGAAGACGGCTGTTTTTTTTACTATATTCCCCATTGAAAAAGCATAAAAACACCATGTAAAAACATAAAAACAACATGTTTACAGTGGTGGAAAAACGCTATATAATAAATATGAATAATATGATTTTAAGGGAGGAAAAAATTATGATACAAAACGCAAAATGGATTACGGCGCCATGTTCCATGGGCGACGAATCCCCCTGCTTCCAGCGGAAGCTTTCTATTCCCAAGGAAGTCAAAGCCGCAACAATCAGCGTCAGTGCGGCGGGGCTGTATAAACTGTTTTTGAATGATAAAAAAATTGGGAATGATATTTTCGCGCCCTACTGGACAAGTTACCGCCACAGGATACAATATCAAACGTATGATATTACAAAACAGCTGCAGAAGGACAACACCCTGAAGATTCTTTGCGGCCAGGGCTGGGCGGTGGGTTACATCGCGTTCCAACAGAACCGCCACTATCTGGATGATAAGATCAGCGTGATTTTTTCTGTGGATATTACATATATGGACGGGACAGAAGAAACCATCCTTTCCGACGAAGATACCCAGGTTTGGTCTTCCAGCATCCTGTATTCCCAAATGTATCACGGAGAAACCGTTGACTATACCGTGGTTCCGAAATTATTGGGGAACGCGCAGTTCACCGCAGTGTCCACATCGCTTGTGCCGCAGCAGGGCGAAATCGTTTGCGAGCAGGAGCGTGTGGCCCCGGTTCAGGCGTTCCGCACCCCAAAAGGCGAGCTGGTGATCGACTTTGGGCAAAACCTTGCCGGATATGCCGAGATCCGCGCCCACGGGAAAAAGGGTGATAAAATCGTGGTTCGGCATGGGGAGGTTCTTGACCGGGACGGCAATTTCTACACAGAAAACCTGCGGTCGGCAAAGTGTACAAATACATATATTCTTTCCGGGAATGAGGATATCTGCAAGCCGTCATTTTCGTTCCAGGGCTTCCGCTACATCTGCTTAGACAGCTACCCGGATTATCCCGTGGATTTAAATGATTTCCAAGCCGTTGCCGTCTATTCCAATATTCGGCGGACCAGTGATTTTTCCTGCGGTAATGTGAAAATCAACCAGCTTTATCATAATATCCTCTGGGGCCAGCGCAGTAATTTTGTGGACGTGCCCACCGACTGCCCCCAGCGCGACGAACGTTTGGGCTGGACCGGCGACGCAGAAATTTTCTGCCGGACTGCGGCGATCAATTTTGATGTAAAAAAATTCTTTACAAAATGGCTGACGGACCTTGCCCTGGAGCAATACGCCGACGGGGCCATTCCCCATTGGGTCCCGGTAGCCACACCCGGCGTCCGCCACGACGGCGCGGCAGGCTGGGGCGACGCCTGTGTAATCTGCCCCTGGGAGCTGTACTTGGCTTATGGCGACGCGGATATTTTAAAGGCACAGTTCCCCTCCATGCGTAAATGGGTGGACTATCTCTGTGCCGCGCCGGGCGGCGAGTACCTCTGGCTGGGCAAGCAGCCCTATGGGGACTGGGTCGCCTTGGACGCAGAACCCGGAGCCTATATAGGCGCTACAGACCCAGAGCTGATCGCTTCCTGCTATTATTACTACTCCACCAGCCTGCTTGTTCAGGCCGGCCTGGTTTTAGGCTATGATATGACGCAATATCAAAAACGTTTGCCCCAAATCAAGGCTGCGATTTTAGAAGCCTTTACAGACAATGGGATTCCCAAAATCCAAACCCAGACTGCCTGTGTACTCCTTCTGCATTTTGGCATCAGCGAAAACCGGGCGGAGCTTGCCAAGCTGTTAGCCGAAATGGTGGAGGCAAACGGCAAACGGCTCACCACTGGCTTTATCGGTACGCCGTATCTCCTCCATGCCCTTTCGGGGAACGGATATACAACCCTTGCTTATGACTTGCTTTTGCAGGAAGCCTTCCCATCCTGGCTGTATTCGGTCAACCAAGGCGCCACCACAATCTGGGAACACTGGGATGGTGTAAACGAGGACGGGGAATTGTGGAGCGCGGATATGAACTCGTTTAACCATTACGCTTACGGCGCCGTCTGCGACTGGATCTTCGGCGTCGCGGCAGGGATCACCCCCTTGGCTGAAGCGCCGGGATATCAAAAAATCAGCATCGCCCCAAAGCCTGACCAGCGGCTTGGGTATTTAAACGCAAGGATTAATACGGCTTACGGCGATGTATCCAGCAACTGGTACTATAAAGACGGCTATGTCGTATATGAAATTACCGTCCCCCAGGGCACGTCCGTCATCGTTACCCTGCCTGACGGCCAGACGCATACTGTCGATTCCGGCAAATATACGTTTTACACAACAAAATAATCAAAAAAAGATCCGCAGATATTGCGGATCTTTTTTTGATTCTCTTTTATGGGAATTCTACCCGGATCGTTTCTCCAGTCCGAATGTGTACCCGCTGAAAACCGCATAGGCTTTTATGCGGAATATACTCAAACCGCAGAACCGTATAATCCGTATCCATACCGCCCCGGTTGGTAAGCTCGGCTGTCTTTTCATCAATCCAGCGCTCCTCTACATCGCCGTAGGTCAGGCCATGGCCAAAGGGGTACACCACCGGTCCCTTGAAAAACTTATAGGTCCGGTTTTCCATGGAATAATCCTTAAAATCCGGAAGATCGTCGGCTGACCGATAAAATGTAACCGGCAGACGGCCGCTGGGACTGTATTCCCCAAATAAGATTTCCGCCAGCGCCCGGCCGCCTTCCGCCCCGGGATAGAAGCACTGCAAAACAGCGCTGCACTGCTGATCCTGCTCCCAAAGATTCACGCAGCTGCCGCTGACGTTTACAAAAATCACCGGCTTGCCAAGCTGCATAATCTCGCCGTACAGCTTCTTCTGGGGGGCAGGCAGCTCCAGGTCTTTTTTGTCGCCGCTGATGTCGCCGTTATACGCGTCTCCTTCTTCCCCCTCTAAGCAAGGCTGCAGGCCCATGCATAAAATGACCACGTCCGCGTTTCGCGCAGCGACCAGAGCCTCTCGGGCCGGGTGCTCCTCCCAGGCGCCGATTTCCTCCCGGGCAATATGGCAGCCATAAGCGTAGCGCACATTACCGCCATTGTATTCTTGGACGCCCCGCAAAAGCGTACAGTATTCGGAGGGTGTTCCGTTATAATTTGCCAGCAAAATGGACTTGTCATCCGCATTGGGGCCGATCATTGCAATTTTACTGCCTTTTTTCAGCGGTAAGATCCCGTCATTTTTCAAAAGAACAATACTCTCCCGGGCCATTTTCCGATTAAGCGTTCTGTGCGCATCGCATTCGACTACATCCAGAGAAATCTGATCATAGGGGCAGTCATCGTCAAACATGCCCAACCGGAACCGTGCTGTAAACAGCCGTTCTACCGCCTCGGTCACCGTATCCTCATCCAAAAGCCCCATGGCCACTGCGGTTTTTAAGAATTTGTACGCGTCACCGCAGTTCAGCTGGCAGCCGTTGTTCACAGCTAATGCCGCGCTTTCTGCCGGCGTTTGGGTCAGCTTATGGTGCGCATTGATGTCACAGATCGCACCGCAGTCAGAAACCACATAACCATCAAAGCCAAAATCCTCATATAGCACCTTTTTTAAATAGGTGGGGCTGGCACAGGCCGCTTCCCCGTTAATCCGGTTATACGCCCCCATTACCGCCGACGGATTGGCATTTTCAATACAGTACCGGAATGCCCAGAGATAGGTCTCGTACAAATCCTTGTCTGAAACCTGGGCGTCAAAGCTGTGCCGGTCGCTTTCCGGGCCGCTGTGCACGGCATAATGCTTCAGGGTGGCGTCCACCTTTCTGTACTTTTCATCATATCCCTGCAGGCCCTTAACAAAAGCCGTGCCCATCCGGCCGGTGAGATACGGATCTTCCCCATAGGTTTCATGGCCCCGGCCCCACCTAGGATCCCGGAAAATATTGATATTGGGGGACCACATAGTCAAGCCCTGATAAATTTGGGTATCGCCGAATTCCCGGTAGGCGTTGTATTTTGCCCGCGCCTCATCCGAGATCGCGCTGGCAACCGTTTCCAAAAGTTCCTCGTCAAAGCTGGCTGCCATGCCGATGGCCTGGGGGAAAACGGTGGCGCAGCCGGAACGGGCCACGCCATGGAGACACTCGTTCCACCAGTTGTACGCGGGCACACCCAACCTAGGTATCGCCGGTGCGTCATAGCGCATTTGGGCCAATTTTTCCGCCAGGGTCATTTTCCCTACCAGATCCTTGGCCCGCTGCCGATATAGCGATTCATAATCCATAATCATACCCCCGCGAACATAATCTCATTGATGACAGATTCCAGATATTCCTGCTTTCCGCTGCCCTGCTCCTGAACATCACCTTTTTCCAGCACATACTGCTCCAGCTCTTCCAGGCTGACGCTGCCCGCCTGGATCTTCGCGCCAATACCCGCAGAAAAGCTTGCGTATCGATTCCGTACAAATTCGTCAATCCGGCCGTCCTGGATCAGCTTATCCGCCACCTTTAACCCCAGGGCAAACGCGTCCATACCGGCAATATAGGCCAGGAAAATATCCTCGTCCGTCATGGATCCCCTGCGGACCTTGGCATCAAAGTTCAGGCCGCCATTGGTAAAGCCGCCGGCCTTGAATACCTCATACATACACAGCGATGTATCGTAAATATTGGTCGGGAATTGGTCCGTATCCCAGCCCAGGAGCATGTCGCCCTGGTTTGCGTCAATGGAACCAAACGCGCCGTTTATTCGGGCTACCCGCAGCTCGTGCTGGAATGTATGGGCCGCTAATGTGGCATGGTTGGCCTCAATATTCATTTTGAAATCCTTGTCCAGACCATATTTACGCAGGAATCCCAGCACTGTAGACACATCAAAGTCATATTGATGCTTCGTGGGCTCTTTCGGCTTTGGTTCAATATAGAAATCCCCAGTAAAGCCGATCTTCCGGGCATAATCCACCGCCATCTGCAAAAGCCGGGCCATATTATCCAGCTCCAGGCCCATATCTGTATTCAAAAGGGTCTCATAGCCTTCCCGGCCGCCCCAGAACACATACCCCTGGCCGCCCAGGGCGACTGTAGTCTCAATGGCTTTTTTGATCTGCGCACCGGCATAAGCGAACACATCCGCGCTGCAGGCAGTTCCTGCGCCATGCACATACCGTGGGTTATTAAAGCAGTTGGCAGTCCCCCACAAAAGCTTTTTGTTGTATTTTCCCATCAGCTCTTTTAATAGCGGCACGATTTTATCCAGGTTGGCGTTGCATTCCGCCAAAGTCTCCCCTTCCGGGGCAATATCCCGATCGTGGAAGCAGAAATATTCAATCTGCAACTTATCCATCAGCTCAAAGGCGGCATACGCCTTATTTTCATAAATTTCCATAGGTGTTTTCCCGCCGAAGGTCTTATCCATCGTCCCCCGGCCAAACATGTCTGTCCCATCGCCGCAAAGGGTATGCCAATAACTCATGGCAAATTTCAGCTGCTCCCGCATGGGCTTGCCGGCAACAATCTGCTCTGGGTTGTAGTGCTTGAAGCTAAAGGGGTTCTTCGACGCCGCCCCTTCGTATTGGATTTTTGGTACTGTTTTAAAATATTCATGCATATGCAAAATCCCACCTTCATTTTTTGTTTTATTTTACCATAATAGGATTTAAAAATCTACCTCTTTTATTAATTTTTATAAAAAAACCTCCTATGTTATCACTTTACCATAGGAGGCTTTTTATCTCACATCAGGCACAAACCTTTTGTTTACTTGATTTCTCCGTTAATAATAAACATAAACCGTTTATCCGCGGAAGCTGTCATCACTAAAACCCTGGAGCAGCTTTTGGGGAAATCCTGATAGGTACGGATATCATTGGCCGTTCCCGTTCTAGCGGTAACCTTTTTACCGCTCAGGTCAACCAACGTAGTTACAAAGTCCATATTCCGGCTTTCTGTAACAAACTTGCTGTTGTTCGGATCATAACTGGACTCCATAATATTCTGGGTTGTATAGGTGATATAGCCATCCTGCATATCGTAAACATAGCCCAGAATAAACCGGGGCACACCGTAATCAAATCGGTTGGCAAGATTGCTGGAGGTTACGCCTACAAACTGAGATGCCAATGGATTGGTATTCTGAATATCATTGGCGTAATATCCAACAGTTCCGGCCAGCATACCGGTCTGCTCCCAAGTAAACTCTTCGTCAAAGGAGTCTCTTCCTGCAAAATAATCGGAATACTTGGAATTGTCATATACGGCATCGGCGTCAAACAGCATTTCCACAAAGCTGATATACCCGCTGGAATCCGTAGCTACCCGGATTATATCTCCCGGGGAAATCGTTAGATAATCATCTTCTGCAGCAGTGTTTTGGTTCAAAGTCCGAGGCAGCGCTTTATGCACAAAATCGTTTTCCGCGCTGTCATAGATGACCTCGTCCTTCCCCTGCCGGAAAATCGAAATCTTCGTTACAATTTCATCATTCTCATCCAACAGCATATCGACATCTGTAACAACCACCGGATAATTCTGGTCTCCGAGCGCTGTGGATACTGAACCGGACAGGCAGAGGAATTTTGCCAAAACAGACCGCTTGTTGGTGCCATAAGCTTTAAAGCTCCATTCGCCGTTGGTAATATCGTCCGGACTGATAAACCTGTATTTGGACTGATCTGTTATGTCAGCCGGTACGCTCAAAACCTGTGTTCCCGCAGCGCTGATGAAAACCTTTGCACCAAACGTGTACTGGTTCTGGGAATAAGAATAATCGGCCTTATTGGATTCGTCACTGATCACCATGGTATACAGCCGATCAAGCTTATTTGTCTTCACATCCGGATCCAGCGGCAATTCAATTTCTGTAATTACATCCTCACTGTTCAGTTTATATCGGATTACACTGTTGTCAAACTCCTGTAGAATCCCGAAAACATTCAACGCTTCTACACGCTTGTTGTCATTCCCACGGTTATCGCTGAGCTTGATTTTATCTGCCAAATAAAAATTCTGGAATGTCTTGTCTGCTGTACAGATTTTTGCTACAATTTTTTCTTCTTCTTCATAATTCTTAAAATTCATCACATAGCCAAACCGTACAGAATCGTCTGTCCCGGCGCCTTCCATCCAGACAATCCGGTCGAAGCTGTTTAAACACAGCGTATAGGCCTGCCCCACCTGGTATTGCTCCCGTTCTGTGCAGTCCAGAAAAGCCTGGGATAGTTCATATTCCAGCTCGCCGTCGGAAAGGATCCCCTCTTCGGTGTCAATAGACTGAATCTTAAAGTCACTGATTCGGTCTTCAGAAACCCGAAGCCGGATCACATTTCCATTTCTGGATACATCTACCGCCATATTGGGTGTCAACTGATCCAATTCCATTGCCGCGCCGTTTTTATCCACAATCGATATTGTTTTTCCAAAATCCTCATACGGAAGCGCCAACTGCACGTCGTCTGTATCCGGCCGGGAATCTTTAATTTTATTGGTCAGAATTACACTATCCGCATCGGTAGTGTCAACACTGCTGACATACCAGTTTTCATAACCGTTAATGATCACAATATCATACTGTGCCCCATTATCCGAAGCAACCAGCGTTACGGTACCATCTTCATAATCAAAATATGCAGATGGCAGTTCGCCCGCAGCTAATCCGTTGTAAATCACATATGCTCCGTTTAGAATTGGTTTCGATACATTTTTTGTTTCTGTTTCATAGATAATTTTTGTTCCGTCATAAGAAACAAAATCACCTATGGGAAATGTCACGCTCGTGTCCTTCTCCGACAGTGCGCAATACACCACAGTGTATTCGTCCTCCGTGTTCTGGGATTTATAGTAGCAGTCCACATTCCGGCCGATCCATTCCGCCGCGTAAGCTGTCTGCGTGGTAGTCAGCAGCCGGGTGTTTTCCACCTGCAGCCCTTCCGGCGCAAGATCGCTTTCCCCAGTCAGTGAAGTCACACCGTTTTGTTTGATTTGTCCGGTAATATTCGTAATCCCCATGATTTCTGACAGCACAGTGCAGTCCTGTGCCACCGCATAGTGAATCCCGCCGTTGACAATAGATGTCTGCATCAGGTCACTATCCAGCGTTTTGGCAAGCAAGGCCGCCAGCTTTCCTTTTATAATGGGCTCTTCTGGGCTGCCTGTTACGAGCCCAATCTGTGCAGCTGTCTGCAGATATCCATTCGGATAACCACCCTGCATCTGCGCCTGGACTTTATAGCCCAACAGATTGACCAATACGTTCAGTGCCTCCTGGTTCGTCAATTCCCGTTCTGGTTCAAATCGATCCGGTCCGGTACCCACCATGATTCCCTGCATTGCTGCAAATGCAATGGCGTTATAAGCTGGATTCCCGGGGGTTACATCCGCAAAAACAGATGCCTGTCCTCCCTCCTCTGGGGTCAGCAATACATTTTCAGTGGTTCCATAAAATTCCCAAATATCCTCTGCCTTTTCTTCGTCAAAGCGGTAAATCCGCTCAATAATTATAGCCATTTCCGAACGGGCAACGGTACTGTCTGGCTGGAAGCCTTCTTCCTCATCCGCCGTCATCAGCCCTAATCCGGTGACAAGGTCTATAGCCTTCTGGTTCGGTACGTCTTCCACCGCACCAGCCTGGATTATTGGCATTCCGCCAAGCAAGATTCCCAAAGCCAGGAAAAGCGATACTAACTTTTTCATTTAAACTACCTCCCTATCTGGAAATCCCAAAAAGCATCTGCGCAGTTTCTGCCCGGGTCACAAAATGTCCCGGCAAGAAAGTGCCGTCTTCATAGCCGTTAATTATCCCCTGTTCCTTCAAATACAATACCGCTGGTTTAGCGTAATCCGCAATTTCATCCATATCTGTAAACATTGCTTCCGCCGCTGGGGCCGGTTCGCCTAAAGCTCGATAAATTAATACAGCCAGGTCTTGTCTTGTAATCTCGGCGCCTATTCCGAATTGATTCTCCTGGACGCCGTATAAAACACCAGCGTCCTTTGCACCGGCCACATACGGTGCATACCAGGCATCCGCATCCACATCAGAAAAACCGGTATTTGCGCCATCGCTGGTTGGTATTTCAAAATATGTGCAAATAATTCTTGCAGCCTGCTCCCGGGTTAAAAAATCCCCCGGCCCGAACCGGCCGTCACCGTAGCCGTTGATTACCCCTCGCGCTGCCAAGGCTTCAACCGCTTCTTTTGCCCACTGGGCATTCTGCATATCCGTAAAAGCACCTTCGGGCTGCTGCTCCGGCGTAGGATCCGCTTTATCGCCAGTATTCGGCGCAAAAATTCCATTTCCGGCAGACGGGCTGCTGCCACCGCCCGATGATCCTCCGCTGCCGCCGCCCGGCGCCGGATCATTACCGCTGCTTCCTTTCGCCAATTCTTCAATCTTTGCTTTATAATTTTCCAATGTCATTTGGCCGTAATTCCGTACGATCTCAGCGTTTACACTGGACGGATTTGTCAGCCCCAGGTATGTTTTTACCGGATTTTGATCCTTGTCCACATTTTCCGCAAATCGGACATTGGCCTCTGTAATGTATTCGGACACATGGTTATAACCAGCTACCGCATGATTGCCGATTCCATAATACAGAACAAGATCCGTAAACTGACGCTTAACGTCTGTCAGACCCTCCGCATTTATGCCGAGGAGCCCATCCCGCACCAGCTTTTTCCCCGTGTCACTCAGCTTAGTGCTGTACAGACTATAGGCCGTAATATCATATTCCTGATCCATGCCTGTCATATTGGTAATTTCGTTATAGCGGAACTGTCCGTCGTTTAAAAAGGCCAATTCGGAAATTCCCTTATTGTATGCCGCCAACAGGGCGCAAGCCTTGAGCTGGCTCTGCACTTCTGCTGCCTTTTGCAAGTCATTGTTACCGTCGAATAGAATTGGGTTTTCCTGCAAATACCGGGCAAAATGCTGTGCGGTCAGGTTTAGGTCTGTTTTGTTGATTAGGTCTATATCCAGTGCCAGGGCTTTTTTCCCTTGCTGGATCGAAGCCGTGTCCTGATTTTCTACAATCGCTTTAGCCGCCTGAATCATTTCGTCCGCTGAGGCCCAATAGACCGAAAATTGGACAGGTGCGCTGTCGCCCGGCTCCCGCACATAAATATCATACGTGCCGGACTGCCCAGCTGTGCCTTCTAACTGGATTTCGCGCTGTAGCTCCCGTCTTCTGCGACAGGAACCGCATCGACATACTGGGACAGGGCGGCGTCGTTGCCAGCCTCACCCAGTTCCGCGCCTGGGTTCAGCACAACCAGATTCACCTGCTCCCCGGCGGCCTGGCCGTAGCCGCTTACTTTTACGATACCTTCGGCAATATCGTCTAACACCACCTCGGCAGCTTGGGCAGCCGCCCCGTGAAGTATGCATATGAGTGTGATTAGGATCCATGTTTTACGTTTCATTTGCCCCTCCATTTTCCGTCTGCATAAATGCCGCATTGCAGACGTCGAATATCTTTTCTTTGTTCTGTTCCTCAAACTGGAACTCTTTCGCAATTAAAATCAGCTGATACCGGTCATCCCACATCACCTGGTTACCCAAAGCTTCCGCCAAGGCCCGCAGAGGAACCATCATCCGGTCTTCTTGGATCACCGGCGGTTGATCTAAGGTCATGGTGCTGCCACCATCTGTATATGTTCGGCTGTCCGCCTGAAATATAATCTGCTTATCACTCGTCTGAATTGTTGCCGCCCGGGTATCCGGCTGCCAATCCACCTGCGTGTCAAAGGCTTCTGATACAAACCGAAGCGGGATCAGCGTCCGTCCGTTTAAAATCGTTGGTGCCGTGTCCAGCGTATATTCGCTGATATCTTTAAACGCCCGATTGTCACCGGCCTTTAAAAGCAACGCGTTTTTCGCGTGCAGCGTAAACACTTCGGAAAATTCCCGCATAGATTCTTCTACTTGCTCAATCTTTAGTGCAGATATCCGCATGGTTCCCTGTCCGCCGGCAGTAAATTGGATATCCATAACACCCTTTGCCGCTTCATTGGCAAAGTTAAAAACCCCCAGCTCTATCCAGCCGGCTTCTCCCTTGGTGAGATCCAATTTCCGGGTATAGCTGGTATACAGGTTCCGGAAATAAACGGACGCTGCCGGATCATTATCCTCGCCGGGGACATGATAATACGAAACGCGATAGGTTCTGATCTCATCGGCCGGCTTTAGGCTGAACTGGGCATAAGCACCGGTCTCCTTCGTAGAACGTGATGCCATATCCTGATAACCTTTTTGATCATCTACTGCCCATGTACCGGATTCAGTATACTCCGGAGATTCAGTTGTATAGTAAATGGGTAAGCCCTCATCACTTTGAAGAAGTTCTTCCGGCGGCGTATATGGTCCGGTCTTTGCGTTCTCTGCCGACCGAATGGAAATCCAGGAGCCGTCCGCCGGCTGCAAGGAAATTCTCCCCTCTGCCCGGACTGGATTGGCTTCATCTAAATAACTGAATACCGCCTGCCCGTTGATCTTGACTAAACAAAGATTCCCTTTGCCTGCCGGAATCATGCCCATCTCAATGTCGTTCCACTCGTTTTCTTTAAATATACCATTGTTCGGGGCAGATACCATAACGGTCGCGCCTACATTATCAGAGTTTCGGCTTTGCAGCTCGAAGGCATCCTTTTTGATTATGATAAAGTAGTTATTCAGTTTATTATCTTCAGAATAATAAATCTGATGGCTATTGATGTTGGAGTGCCGCATGCCCACAGCGCACCAGCCGTCTCCCAGGCTTGCCTTGATCTGGAATTGATAAATGCCATAGCTGGGGTATTCCACACCGGAAGCCGCCATGCCCTCTGTAGAAGCCCGGGTCACTGTTACGCCGCCGTCCTCCCGGGTAATTTGGATATGATCCGGCTGCTGTGTTACCCATTCTGACTCCGGTGATGTGTCAATCGTTCCCATATATCCTACGTTAATGGAGGATTTGGCCTGCTCCAGCGCCGCGTTTAAGTCTAATTCTGCATTGTTGATGGTTGCCTGCTGACCGCTGGTCATTTTTAAAATTGCGTCCGCGGACGCAATTGCCGTGTTCAGCGCGTCCTTTGTCCCCGGCTTATACTGTCCCAGTTCTTCGCCCTCTGTAATGGATTCCGCAAAGAGTTCCGCTTTCTCCACGGCAGACTTTAAATTATCCGTTACTAAAATGTCGTACGCCGCTGTTTTAAACAGGAATGGAACGTCCTCTGATTCCGTTTCGCTTGGAAATGCCCTCGAAATCGTTTTTGCCTTCACACGCCAGTAATAATTGGTGTCTTTTTCCAAATTTTCTATTTCCGTGTTGGTATAGATGGTTGTTCCTGTCCGGACAATATTGTTAAAGTCTGGATCGGTAGCAACCTCATACACATATTCGTCGGCAAAGGCTGACTGCTGCCAGGAAAGGGTTACATTCGCAGCGTTCAGGCCGGAATCGCCGTTGCGGGGATAGGTCTTGGCAAAGCTCCGGTCTACATCTATCATTTCCCGCTGCATGCCAATTTGGGTAATGTCAAAGTCCTCGTCCAAAACACCGTCGTCTAATCCAAGCTCTGCCTTAGCCGACTTCTTAATCCGGAAATCCTGATTCTCCGGATCCACAAAAATGTCATATCCGGTACCCACATAATTCCCTTCCGCTTTGGTGGTGGGCGAATCCTTTACGGCATTGGCGTAGTTGATGTCCGCAGAATTGATGATCACATTGTGCATCAATGTATTGTTATTGGGATAAAATATCCCGGTTTGCTCTAATTCCTGATAAGTCTTTAACATCTGCGGATACTTCCGGTTGTAGGGCGTCGACGTGGCCACAGCAGCTTCCAGACCCTTGTAGGCCACACCGTCGAAATATCCCGTCTTTACATCCGTCAGATATGTAGTTCTGTCCTGCATACCGATGGACTGGTCTGAATCTACGATAATATTATAAGAAATATCATTATCCCGGCCGCCGCCGCTGATAACGCCATAGGTTCTTGTTTTTGAGTTTGGCCACATAATATTGTATCTAGCCGTCTGACCACTGGCCGCGTCGTCCCAGAATACACAGTCCACCAGGTTAGCCGCGTCAAATTCCCGGTCACCTAAGTCGTGGATGTAATTATAGGAGAAATCTGTCCCGTAGTTTGTCCAAGTCCGGCCCATGTAATAAGCGCCGGCGTCAGCAGATTCCCGAACCATGTTATAAATCTCATTATAGCGGACAGCGCACTCCGGCCCTGTGCCAATAATACCGCTGTTGATCCCCCGGTGAACGGTATTGTTTTCTACCACTGTGCCGATCCCAGAGAACGAAATATTGGCCGCGCTCATACCAATACCATGATTTGCACCGTTATAACAGTGATTGTTGCGGATCACTGTACCGGTGTGAACAATGTTGTCCTTGTCTGACTGGCTATCGGTAAAGTTATAATAAATATTGTGCATCCCTGTATTATAAATGGTATTATCCTCAAACAGCGCGTATCGTCCATTATCACTGTAAATGCCAGCTCCGGCCAGATCCCGCATAACACAGTTGCGGACGATCACATGATCCGAATTATAGCTGCGAATACCGTCGCAGTAGCCCCGCTCAAAGGTCAACCCCTCAAAATTCACATAGGGGCACTGGGTCATGCCGATAAACGCGTCCCGCAGAACCGGCAGCTCCATAACGTCCCGTCCCGGCTCTAAAAGCTTTTCCGGATAATAGTAGAGAGTCATCGTTTCCCGATCCGCGTACCATTCCCCAGGAATATCCATCTCCTCCAGCAAATTAACCGCTGACCAGCGATGGTTCGCCAACACGGAACTGTTTTTTAAGGTAATTGTTCTATTCGCCGGATCAATCCGCTCAATCTGCGCCCAGCCGCCTTCCCACTCCGAGAACATATATCCGGCAATAAATACATCTTTTGCCTCCGTCCAGTTAGAGGGATTGGTTTCCGTGTAGACAAACGTATTGTCCGACACTACATTACTGATGGATAAAAAATTCTTATTGGGCCACCGGGCCAGCTGCTGTTCCCTGCCGTTTACGTAGATGTTCCGAATCTGCGGCGTACAGAACTGTTCGTATGGATTCTGATTCCACTGGGTATGGATCGAAATAATTTGATCCTGGGTAATTCCCTGGGCACCTAAATCCATCTGTCCTACCCGTCCGACTGCCGAAGCCGGCAGCCGTTTCAGAATTTTTTGGTCCGTAACTGGTTCGAAAGCCGAAATATCCAATATTTTTGCACCGTTAAAAATGACTTCGCCGTCCCCGGCGCTTTTATATGTGATCGGCGCCTGTTCTGTCCCGGCATCTCCGGAATCAAACCATACTGTCTGGCTCACCCGGTATTCCCCCGCATGGAACAGAACCTCAATAGGCTCTTTCTTTGCCATACCCCGGACGATCCGGCGGGCGGCGTCTAAGGTCGCCAGCGGCCTGTCTTCCGTTCCCGGATTGGTATCGCTGCCATTGGGGCTTACATGCAGGACAGTTGTGTTGTCTGTCCCGCTGTCTGCCGCATATGCCGGAAGCCCGCCCAGCACCATGCCGTATATTAGAATCAATACCAGCACTTTCTTCATCGAATCATCCTACCTCACATAAATTTTACAGTCCCCAAGGGGCTGCATAGTATCTATTCCATCCCATAGGAACGCCGTATAGTCCACAGCTTCCGGCACAGCCCGCGCCACAGCGTGTATAGCCGCCGCGCCGGCAGGGACTGTGATTTTTGCTGCGGTGACCCCGGCCAGGCTTCCATCCGGCTGGTAGCCTGCCAACAGCAAGGTTCCGGCCGCTTCTGCGCTTCCGTTATATGTCCGCATCGTGACCGTCAGCGCATCGGCAGAAGCTTCTGCCTGCATATCCTGCACCTGAACGGGACATGTGGTTGTCCGAAAGCTATAAACCGGACCGCTTTCCCACGCCCCGGCAAATTTCCGGGAAGTATGCCTTGCCGTAACATTCCAATAATATGTCTTGCCCGGCTCCAATCCGAAAAGCTCTGCATGCCGGTAAATTGTTATCCCCTGATATATCGGATCGGATAAATCCGGATTTTCCGATACAGTATAGACGTATTCATCCGCAAACAGCGCCTGCTCCCAGGCCAGGGTTATCCCACCGCCGACTGCCGCGCCATTTTGGGGATATGTTTTCCGAAAACCATCCCCTAAAGGAACAACTCCCTGGAAACCAATTGTGTCCAGATCAAAATCTTCGTCCAACACGAAATCCTGCAATCCTGCCGCCGCTTTTCCGGCTTCCGTCAGGCGGTAATCTCCCTGTTTTGGATCAACAAAAATAGATGAATTCTTTGTCACAAAGTTATCAATGTTAACTGTATCCGAAAATTCGCCGGCGATTCTGCCGTTTGTAAATACGCCGCCGTTTTCAGCCGCAGCCTGCCGGCAGTTAAAAACGATGTTTCCGGAAAAATCCATATTCTTTGGATTGAATTTTCCATCTTCCTGAATTTCTCGATAGGTCTGGACCATCTGCGGATATTTCCGGGTATATTCGGAGTCTGCCGCGGCAACCCATTTTAAATCCTCTACAATCTCCGGCATAAAGTTCACCTGATCCACCGGCTGATTAGACCGGTCCGTATTGCGTACGGCATAATCCATTCCGACGAAAATGTTCCCGTTCACCCGCAGATCCCGGCCGCCGTTGATATTGATACCATAAGCCGTTCCCGGGTAATCATTGACAATAATATTATTCTCCGCTGTCTGGCCGCTTAGGAAATCATCCCAGAAAATTCCGGAGGTATGTTCGTTTTCCAAAAATCCCTCGATCCCCATATCGTGAATATAATTGAACGCGTACCGGTTCCCATAGGAGATCAGCGTCCTGCCGATATAAACGCCGCCGGCGTCGGCAGTATCCCGGATCAGGTTATACAGCTCATTATAGCTGACCTCGCTTTCCGCGCCGCCGCCGCTAGCGCCCATATTAGGACTCAGATGCACCAGGTTGTTCTGAATCAGAAGTCCAACGCCGTTGCCGCTAATACCAGAGCCCATTGTCCGTACCTGATCGCTGACGTTATATACATGGTTATTGATTATCCGGTTCCCGCAAGCCGTCAGGGAAAATAACTCCTGCTGAGTTGTATTTGTGTCCACTACAATGCCGTTCCCACCAGTATTATGAACCGTACAGCCGGTAACCTCTGTATTTCTTGCGTCGGAAAACCAAATTCCATGTCCTGCCGTAAAGGAAATTTCACAGTCGGAAACCTGGATATGATCAATACCGCTGCCTGTGATACCCGCGGCATAGACCTGCGCAAAGTCCAGATCCTGCAGCTGCATATAGGATACATTCTCCAGCTGGATCAGCGGCGTCTGCATGGCCGCATATTCTAATACATCCGTTTCGGTCAGGTCATAGGCAGGATAATAGTAAAGCCGCATGTTATCCCGGTCAATATAAAACTCACCCGGCATATCCAGCTCCTCCAAAAGATTCACTGCCGTCCACCGCCGTTCCGGCCCGGCGATCACGCCGCCTACCAGGGCTATGGTCTCTGCTTCCGGGTCAATCGCTTTGACCCGCCGATACGCACCCGCATACTGCACAGCCAGATAACCATCAATAAACATATCCTTAGCGGTTATCCACCGCTGCAGATTGGGTTCCCGGAAATAGAATACCGCTCCCCGGCCCTGTTCCTCGCCTGGATCTAAAATAGCGCTGGAGCCATCGGGAAGACTAAAATCCGCATAGCCCACATTGGGCCACCGGGCAATATCCTGCCGTTTTCCGTTTAAATAAAGGCCTGGAACAGCCGGAGATACCGCCTGTGAAAAGGCGTCCCGGCCCCAGATATCCTTGAATTGCACCTGGTCCGGCGTAATACCGTAGTTTCCCAGATCCATTTGATATACACGGCCCGCCGCCTGTATCGGCAGCCGCTGTAAAGTTTCCCGATCTGTAACCTGCCGGAAATCTTCCGCCGGCAGCTTCACCGATCCCTTAAATGTTACCGTTCCTGGCGCATACGCCCGATAAGTAATTGGGCATTCCGCCGTTCCGCTGTCTTCCCGGGTAAACACGGCAGTTTCCGTCATGCGGTATTCTCCGGGCATAATGTATACCGTTACCGCCTCTAGCAGTTCGCCCCGCTCCGCCCGCCAGGCCCGGATTAGATCCCGGGCACCGGTCAATGTGGCAAGAGGCTCGTCCTTGGTTCCGGGCGCCAGATCGTTTCCATCCGGCGCGACATACAGTGTCCGGCCAGGACTTTTATAATTTTCCACCGGCAGTAGAATTTCTTCCGCACCGCTTTTTACATATAAACTGCCCTTCTCCGACGTATCGCTGCATATCAGCTGACAAGTATATTTCCCGTTATCGTCTACGGCCGCCATACCAATCTGGTCAAATACATCTCCCGGCTGAGCCGCGCCAGCGATATCCGCAGGCGCTTTTCCTTCCTTTAAAATATATACGCCCACAATCTGCGCCGGGGTATACTGGGAAAGGTTGCCCTGTACCGTCAGCTTTTCTCCCTGTATGTCCACAGAATTGACAACAGCGGCAAAACCATGGATTACCGGGGTAAGCAATAATAAAATTGTAATCAGTAGTCCAAGTTTTACTGCGGTACCTGCTTTCATCTTTAAAATCCTTTCAAATTACTGCATCCGCGCGTAATACATGCTACTCATAGATTCATAGGAATCCCACACGTGGCATGCAATCGAATATGTTATTCCCGGGGCATCAGGAATATCAAAATCTGTTTCGCACAGGAGATAGCCATCCAGATCAATTACATCAGATACAGCTTTCGCGGCAATCATCTGCCATACTCCGTTTTCCTCCGCATACAGCGCCAAAGTAATTGCCGCCGGCTGAGTTTCCTCTCCGTTATTCTCCACTCGAGCAGATACTGTTACTGTATCACTGGTCCGCTCCGACAGCTGCTGAATCTGCTTGCCATCAGAATAAACCTGCATTCCGCCAAATACCAGCGGCTGCTTTTCTGTAGTAAACGATAATGCATTCATTACGTAAGTCCCGCTATCGCCCGCATATTGAATACTGTTCGCCAGGCTTACTGTATACGTGGTGTCATATGCCAGTCTGGAGTCAAATACAATCTTATATGTTGTACTGTTTACACTCTGCAGTGTCCAGTTGGACACCGCCGTTCCATTTTCCTGTACGGTTACCGCCTTGTCCGTCATGGTGACAGGATCCACAGCCTTTGGAAATTGGATAAGAATTTCCTGGGTATCAACTGGCACATTCTGGCTGCCTCCTGCCGGCGTATAGTTAACCGTTGAGCTAACGCCCTCAGCAAAGACCAAATCCATAGGCGCGTATGTCACACTGTCACCCTTGCGGGTGATGATCAGGCCGCCGTTTGGATTAACAGCGGCAAACTGGAAGGACAACTGCCCAATTTGACCCTGCTGTGCCTGCTCTATGATGTAATCCGTAATATCAATCACAATTTTGTCGCCGCCGTGGAGCATGGCCTCATACGCTTGTCCCGCAATTTTCTGCTCTGCGAAGAAGCCCTGCTCTTCCAGCAGCTTATACGTTGCTGTCGACTCCTTCCAGTCATTGCGCAGTGTGTACAGATAAAAGGTCGTATCCGCAACATCCGCCGTTTCGTTTCTAACTGGAATCGAAAGCGTGACTGTCGCGCTCACCAGCTTCTGTGGATCAATTGCAATCCCGGATAAATCATATTTCAGCAGATGGCTTGCGTCATCCTTTCTGCCCATCCACTCTTCATTCCAGTTACCATAGTTTGGATCGTCTCTGTCCGTTTTAATCCAGGATTCTTCAATTGCATAGGTTGTCTGCGGCTGGGCCAGGTATTTTTGCAATTCCTCCGCAAACCGCACTGCAAAATCCGCTGGATTATCTGCGGCGCCCCGCATGGAAAGATATATCCCTTCCTTATTTTCAAAGGTGTCATATACCCGTAAATCTAAGCCTAGCGCTTCCTGATACTGGTGAAGCAAGGCGTCAAACTCTTCCACATTCTGACTGCGGTTTAAAAGACCAACAATATTATTGCTTGCATAGGTTTCATAATCAGCGTAAATGGCCTGAAACTCTAAAATATCTGTTATCGGTCTTCCAATCAGGTACGCCATTGTCAGCTTGTCAATATTTGTGCTGAGATCTTCCGCTGAAATCCCCAAAGCCTCTCCACACTCCTGGAGATATGCCTTAGTCGCCGCATAATCAATACCATCCAGGCCAGATAAAAGCAGCTTATATTGCTTGGCAGCTGCTTTGCGGACCGCCGCGATCAGTTCGGAAACTGAATGATAATCCTCGCCGCCACGGAAAATTTCAGCAATGGCCTGCTTCTGATACTCCATTGGCAGATTTGCAATCATCGTATTTTGTACCTCTAAAAGCCCGCTGTAAGCCAATATCACTTCTCCATACGCAGCTTCTTCCGCCGTTTGGTTCAGGGCCCCTAAAATATCTGCTTTTCCCATATTATTTGCAGCATTTTCTGCCATTGCCAAAAACGTGTCTGTACTATCAATGGTTCGGCCATATACGCCTAACGCAATCTTCAAAAGCCGATCTCCGGTCAAGTCTTCCTCTGGCAGGCCCAGCACACTGCCATATTGGGTTAATAGGCTGATTGTTTCTACAACAGATGCCTTGGCAATCATCGCAAAAATATCTGTTAAATTGTATCGAACGGCCAGAACAGCCTGATTGGATAATCGGTCACTGTCATCAATTCCCAAAAGGGAAACGTACAGCTTGTCCGCTGCTGGATCAATCATCCCTGTAATTTCTACATACGGATTTTCCGTTTTAGACTGAGAGGCTAGGCCAACCGGAGCCTGTTCAAAGTCCAAATAAAACGGTGTATCCTGCGGATCCGCATTTTCTCCCGCAGAGTCTGCCACGGAAACCGTCAAGTTTCGAATTGTTCCTTCTTCTGCGCCGCTGGCGGCCCGCAGGATAGAAAACTGAACATCGGCCGCAGAGGCAGCCGGTGTATCCCCCAAATCAAACGCCACTACAAACCGGGAAGCTGTGGTACTTTCTGTGGCCATATTCTGGCCGCTTTGCCGGATCAGCTTAGCAGATGCGTTTTGTTGGGGCGCGGTCTCATACCGGTAGATATTCCCGTCATTTGGGATTATTACCGGGGCCGTCAGTACCTGATCGGCCGCTGCCGCAATCACTTCATTTACTGTTTCCGCTGTCACCTTCTCCAGACCGGCAATCTCCGCAAGCATTTCCGACCGGTCGGCAACCGCCCGGTAAAGCCCTGTATTGATTCCAACAGCCGCTCCGTTTTTCAGGATCATGCTGTCCAGCATATCTAAATCGGCCGCGTTTTCTATATCTTCCCAAATTGCGCCGCGGTCGATTGTATAGGTCAGATAATTGTCCGCAGTACTGGAATTGTTCTTAAAAACCGCTTCGTATTGTTCCAAGTCTACCCGGATACCAAAATCACCGTCTTGTTTATCAATCAATGTCTTATAACCATCGGTAATGTCAAAGGTGTTGTCAAACAGCGGCAGAAAAGCCGCCTCCGTAAGAAGTTCTCTTGACGTATCCGTGACCGCGTCTCCCAGGGAGTCATATGTAGCCTGGAACTCCTGCCAGTTTCCGTCTGTCATGTAAAAATGCCAGGTTTGCGGATCAAACATAGCGTCACACATATCCAGCGTCAAATGATATTGGACAGATACAATATATTTCGGATCCACGTTAATATCTTCAGTTTTCGCAAACTTGGTTAACAGCTTCAGCGTACCGGTCTGCGAACCCGCGCCGTTAAAATTGTCCTCGTTTCCATCCCTCGTCAGGATCAAATCTCCAGCCATTGGATGCTGGATCTCAATCTGATCGGCGGAGTATACCTCTGCCTCTGTCTGCTCATGCATAGGTTTTACTTTTCTAATCGGTTCCGATTCTAATTCCGGTTTTGCAGACTGTGTTGGCTCTGCTTCCGGCTCTTCCGGCGGTACTGGAGATTCAGCAGGGGCAGGCGCCTGGCCCCCTGGTTTCCCACAGTCCTCCTCTTCTGTCAGCGGTAACTCCGTTTTACCGTCCTGCACAGAATCATCGGATATTTGATTTTCTGCTTTAATATCCAGCGGAACAGGATCTGTCTGCTGGCCGAAAGCGATTCCCGGCAGGCATGCTGTCAGCATAGCAGCCGACAAAAGCAATGCTGTAATTTTTTTGTATTGCATCTTCATGCTCATCCTCCTAATAAACCCGGCTTGCCGCAAAACATCCGATTATTGCTGACGATAAACGCCCGGCATGTCCAGCGGCTGGAGGGACTCTAAGCTATCCCATAAGAATGCTTTAATTTCCACAATATTATCCGCGGACATTCTATATAGGCCGCTGACAGATGTATACCCGTTCAGCTGTGGATTCGCAAGCGTCAAAAATACGGAATCCACCATCTGGCCGTTTTCATTATATCCAGCTACAACGACCTGAATATCCTTTACCTCCGCCGTCAAATTCCTGATTGTTACTGAACCTCTGGAGATTTGTCCCGGCTGCGGCATTACATCAGCAATCATAACCTCCCGCAGCGCTGCCCGCTCGAAAACGCTTTCCAGCTGCGCGGCAGAAGTAAACTCCGTTCCCATCATCGCAACCGCGTACGCCATTGTATCCGCGTCCTCCGGAATGCCCAGAATCGTTCTGTAATTTTCAACCAAGCTCTGGGCAGCTTCCGCGTTGCTGGCTTTGCCCACCTCGTTCGCAAACGCCAGCTTGTCATAAGATATCGTTAAAAACATCGCGTTGTCTTTCAGACCTTCGTCCTTCGGTGTTGTCAGCGCACTGCCGCCGGCTGTCACACCGTCCACAGCGCCTGCCGCGTAAATCGTAAACGTATCGTTATTCTTAACCAATTCTGTCACATCCGCCCGGATCATATCCCCCTGCTGTTTTGTGTCATTACTAAATCCGATGGCGTTTCTGGTTTCAGTATCATCATACAGCAGCAAATAACGGGCAACGCCGTCCTGGGCGCTTTCCTCATATCCACGGCGGAGATTGGCTTGCGCGCCTACAATATGTTCCTTGCCATAAGTGGCTGTCTGGTCAAAGGTAAAGTAGGCCTGGTTATATCTCTGGGCCCAGCCCGGAACAAACAGCCAGGGATCTGCCCCTTGTGTTTTTGCCCCTGTCTTCAGATCTATCGTCCCCCACTGGCCGCCTTCCGCGGTCATAGGAACGGTTTCCGTGTATACCAGCCGGTTGATCATAAAGTATGGCGCCCAGTCGTTTTCTCCGCCGTTATCATTAAAAATATTATTGTTCCAATCTACCCTTGCGTCTGCCACGGCAATATTTTTAATCACTGCCGCCTGTTCACCCAGCGCTTGTGCAAACATTTTCTGCACGTCTGCATCAGTGGCGAACTCCGCGTCCAGCATAGCCTGATAAACAGCGTCTTTTTTGGAAATCTTACTTAAGGTTTCCAAATCCAGATCCAATTCATCGCCATACTGCTCTAAAACAGCCTGCACTTCAACGATATCCCCGGCCCCGTTCAACGCCGCAGCCGCATCGCCCTCGGCGGCCAATACAGCCGGTACTGCTGCCGTCATCAGCATTGCCGCAGATAAAAGAAAACTAACCAACGTTTTTTGAAGGCTCCGCATCGTTTCGTTCCTCCTCAATTTATTTTACCAGTGCATGGTTTTTCTTACTGGTTGTTTTTCATTTTCAAATACTCGTCTACCTGCCGCTGCGTCTCCTCCTGGATTTTGCGGATCCCTGCTGTTTCCACCTTTTGCAGATACTCGGTCCAGTAGCTGTCCGGGTCTTCCGCGCCGGTTTGCATAACCTTATACTGTGAAGAAATGGACGTTACCGCAGAAATCTCCGTAGCGATTGGTTTGCTGTCCAGCTTAAAGCCTAACAACGGGGAAACAACGGCGCTGTCATTCAACGCGATCGTCTGCTCCCAAACGTCGTCGTCCTGGCCTTCCTGAACCAATGCGTTAAATACACAGCCAAATTTCCAGGAAGCATTCTGGAAATACCCGGACTGCGGGTTCAGCACAATCTTACCTTCTTCATTTTTCGTATAATGCTTGCCCTCGATACCGAAAGCAATCAGATTATAGAGCTCTTTATTGGTGTTAATCAGTTCAATGAACTGCAGGGACTTTTCCGGGTTTTTGCTGGTCCGGCTGACAGAAATCATCGTGTTAACCGCGCCGTTAACCAGGGTTGGAAAATCCAGCTGGATGATTACGCACTCCCGGCCAGTCTTGTTGTAATACTCCGCTTCTGCGCCTGGCTTCCAGAGCCCGGTTTCTACAATATATTTGCCGGCCTTTACATCCAGGGAGTCATCGGTTACGCTCAGCACATCCTTGCGGATATAGCCTTTCTGATACCAGTCATGCAATTTTTCCAGTGCATGCTTGTCAATATCTGTATCCCGCAGCCAAACAACCTCCATCTTGCCGTCGCCGTCCAACAGGTCCTCATAGGAAATTCCCATGTTGTTTACACCCAGCTCCAGATATTCTGCGAAATCCCAGTTAGTCAAGCCCTGGCCGATCTGCAGGGGATACATATCCGGATATTTTTCATGAGCCCAGGCCAAAAATGGCTCCGCGTCGTCAATCTTCTTAATTTTGTTCAGTTCCTCCAGGCCATATTCCTCGGCGATATCTTTGGGAATAAACAGACTCCGCTTCCCTGCCAGGATCTGCATATTGGGCACACCATAAATCCGACCGTCAACGGTCACTTCCTCAAACGCATAATCCCGGACAACCTCCCGGAGCTTGGGCGCTTCCGTATCAATCATGTCGGTAATGTCCAAAAGGCCGCCTTTTTCTACTGCGGTCATGTAGTCGTTTCCAGCGCCGGTAAATGTCATGTCAAAAACTTCGCCGGATGCCATCATCATGGTCATTTTTTCCTGGAACGCGCCGGCGTCAATCATCTGCAGATCAATTTTCGCGCCGATGGCCGGTTCAACAATTTTGTTTGCCTCCTCCATAACCAGGGCCATATCCGGCTGCTTATCGCCGGGCACATACCAGGTCAACGTAGGAACATCACCGCCAGACGCGGTGTCTTGGGTTTTGCCGCAGCCGGAAGCCAATCCCAGGGTCATAACCATGGCTAGCGCCGCGGCGAGTGTTCTTTTTTTCATATAAAATTCCTCCTTTTATATTGTACAAATTGACAATTAACCCTTGACAGAGCCGATAGTCAGGCCCTTAACAAAGTACTTCTGGAAAAACGGGAAGATCAAAAGCGCCGGTCCCGCCACAACAACCGCCATGGCCATCCGAACTGTTTCTGTCGGGATGTCATAGGCAGACAGCATCGACGCTGTGTTTAAGTCCGTGGACGCGTTCTGCAAAAGTTGGATATTCTGCATGATCCGCTGAAGCAGATACTGCAGGCTGATCAGATTGTCGTCATTGATATAAAGCATCGCTGTATACCACTCATTCCATTTGCCTAAAAATGTCATCAGCGCAATAGTTGCCAAAACTGGCTTAGACAGCGGCAATACAAACTGGAAAAAAATATTGTACTCGCTGGCCCCGTCAATTTTCGCCGACTCGAAGATTTCCTCCGGCAGCCCCTGGAAAAATGTCCGGATCATAAAAATGTACCAGGGGTTGATCAAGGCGGGCAGGATATAGACCCAAATGGTATTCTGCAAATGCAGGTATTGGGTAATCAGTATGTAAGTAGGTACCATGCCGCCGCTGAACAGGGTGGTAAAGTATAAATAAAAGGTGATTTTGCCCCTTCCCCGGAGCCAGCGCTTTGACAAGGGATAAGCCGTCATTGCCATCAACAGCACACTTAAAACGGTTCCTACTACCGAGAAGATAATCGTCACCTTATAGGCGTTAAATACTGCCTGCGGATTAGAGAACACATATTTGTACGCTGACAAATCAAAGTTTTTGGGGATCAGGCTGTAGCCGTATTTTGCCACGTCTGCCTCGCTGGAGAAAGAGATCGCCGCCAGCAGGAGAAACGGCAGTACGCAGCAGGCGCACAGCAGAATAAACACAAAATGTACGCCGAACTGAAATCTATGTTTTTTTGTTTTTTCCATAATTGCCTCCTAAAACAAGCCCAGATCGGGATCAATTTTCTTACTCAGCCAGTTTGTCCCCAGCACCATAACAATACCCACGACGGACTGCAAAAGGCCGATAGCCGAGCCCATTCCCATATCGCCCAGCACACGCATCGTCCGGAACACATAGGTGTCGATGACGTCCGTCATGTCATACAAAGCGCCCACATCCCGAGTCAGCTGGTAGAACATACCAAAATCCGCCCGAAAAATACCGCCGACCTTTAGAATTGTTAAAATCGTTACCAACGGCACGAGACTTGGGATAGTAATCCGCCGGATTTTCTGCCAGGTTCCCGCACCATCGATTTCCGCCGCCTCAAAGAGGGTAGGATCAATCCCCATCAGTGCAGCATAGTAGATTACGCAGTCCATTCCTACATTTTTCCAAACACCGGCAATGGTCAAGATCGCGGGCCATGCCGCCGGGGTATTATACCAGTCTACTCCCTCTAAGCCCATTTTCTGCAAAAGCATATTGATTGCACCGTAGGATGGATTTAAAAGCGCGTAAACCATATAGGAAGCCACAACCCAGGAGATAAAATTCGGGGTAATCAGCATGGTTTGATATACTTTCGTCGCGGTCCGGCTCCGAAGCTGAAAAAGAAGTATCGCCACAGCCAAAGCCGCGATGATTCCCACGACGATAAACAGCGCGTTTAAATATAAAGTGTTCCGGGTCAGTTTTACAAACTCATTGGATTTTAAGAAGAATTCAAAATTTTTAAAGCCTACCCACTCGCTGCCAAGAATTCCTTTATCAAACCGATAGTCCTTAAACGCGATAATAATACCGCCCATCGGGAGATAGCAAAAAATAAACACCAGCAGAATCGGAATCAAGCAGAAGGAATAAAGCTGCCACTCATCCTTCGAAAGCCGCTTTCCCCGCCGGAGCTGTCCATTTGACGCTTTTACTTGTTTTACCCGCATGCATATCATGTCCTTTCTGTTTCATGGTTTCATTATACCGGAACCGTTCTTTGCAAAGCAATGCTCATTTTAAACCTTCCAGGGCTCAAATTAAATATCCTGTATTATATCCCCTTGCTTTTGAAGCTGAGTATGCTATAATATAATCGATATTATCCGCAGGAGGGGACGCCCATGTATCAACTGATTCTTATCGATGACGAGGAACTGGTGTTGTCGCAGCTTGAACAGTTTATCGACTGGGCTTCTTTTGGATTTTATGTGGCGGGCACGTTTTCCAGCGGCGCCGCCGCGCTTGCCTATATGGCGGAAAACCACACGGACGCGGTGATCACAGATATTCAGATGGATGAGGTCAACGGTTTGGATTTTGCCGCCTTATGCCAGAGAGAATATCCGGAAACGGTGATCGCTTTTATCAGCGCCTATCGGGATTTTGAGTATGCCCGGGCTGCCATTGACTATAATGTTGTGGGTTATATTTTAAAGCCCATCCTGCGCCAGGAGCTATTTGACCTGTGTAAAAAGATTAAGGTTATCCTAGATCAGCGGATAGCAATGCCTTCTTCCCCTACCTTTACTTCGGAAAGCTTTACCGATTTAAAAATCCAGGATGATTGTCAGCAAATCTTTTCTGATTTGTTCTGCGGCGTCATCCATACATCGGAGGAGTTGGCGGACAGACTTTCCGCATTAACCGTTGATATTGACCCTGACCGCTCCCCTTGCGCTTTATTGAATATTCATCTCCAGGATTTCCGGAAATATTTAGACGAAGTTTGGAAATATGACGAATTCCGTCTGTACAACGCCATCAACTTGCTAATCCCCTTTGAACAGCCGGACTGCTATATCCTGTCCGTTCTTTACGCCCAGGGAAATATTGAAATTATCGTAATCTGCAAGGAACACGCAAATGATTTTTCCGGGCGGTTAAAACAGCATATGCAGACTCTTCAGGAAAAACTGCGTTCTGCTTTGCGGCTTAACGCGGAGATTACCGTAATCCGGGAATATCCCGCTGTTTCCGATATGCTGCAAACCGTTAAAGATCAGCCGGCTACGGAGGAGATTATTTTAAATGATACTATTCAGCAGGCTGTGGATTATATGCGGGAAAATTACGCCTCCATCACCTCGCTGGAGGATGTGGCCAAGCACGTACATCTAAGCCCTGTATATTTCGGCCGGTTTTTCAAGCAGCATATGCAGGAAAACGTTAACACATATCTGAATAAGATCCGAATTGAGCAGGCCAAGCGCTTGCTTTCTGAAAATAATATCAAGCTGTTTTATATCGGAGAAGCCGTGGGCTATAAAAGCTCCCGGTACTTTTTTAAAACCTTTAAAAACCTTACGGGCATGACGCCGGCCCAATATAAAGAAAAGCATGGTAAACAATAATGGAACATTTTTTGCGCGATTCCTATGACATGATCAGGCAGCACCGCTGGAACAGTATCTTTTTTCAATATTGGAAAAAGATGCTGCTCTGTTTTACCATACCGTTTATTTTGGTTTGCAGCTGTATTTATGTCTACTATGCAAAGTACACCGCCACCGATCAGCAGGCGTCTCTGGCCACCAACTATAAAAAAACTCAGAACATCTTTGAGGATCTTTTAAACCAACTGGATAAAAGCTTTGTATTCTTTGACTCAGACGACTACGTCAGGCTGTTTTTCAAACTGACCGAGGAAGAAACCTATAGCCAGGATAACTACCATTTATCCTACCAGGTCAACAAGCTGATCCGCAGCAATCTGACCAGTAACAATTATCTGGATTCCATATATCTGTATAGCTTGAAAAGCGATTATGTGACATCCTCCCGCAATGGCAATACCCGCCTCGATTTTAACGATCTGGCCTGGTATACGGAATATGAGCGGACAGGCAATTCAAATTTTATTACCGCCTATTATGACGCTGCCGCGCAGCAGGCTATAATCTCTGTAGTCTACGGCGTCTATAGCTATGGGATGCTGGACGGCCTGATTGTTTACAATATCGCGCCCCAGAATCTAACGCGTGTACTGTCTGCCACCGCTGACGAAGGCATCCGCCTATATCAGCCGGATGGTACAGTCCTGTTTTCCACAAATTTTGAGGAAATCGGCCAACAGCAGGCCATCGGCCAATACACGGAAAGCGGCAGACTGGTCTGTACGAAGCATAAAAACATCCTGACCTTTTCCGACACGCTGCAGGATCGGGATTTGTATCTGGTTATTGACAATGATGTGTCCGGCTTCCGCAAGGACACGCTTTTGTCCAATATCACATTTATCCTGCTTCTGGTTCTGACCGCGCTGACTGTCCCGCTTTTAATCTCCTTTTTTCTGTCGTCGGATTTTTATAAATCCATCGCGGAAATTGCGGCCCGGCTCCAGGCTGGCGATCCGGATCATTCGCCAGGCTCAAATTTCAATGAACTGGCGTATATCAATCAAAATATAATGAATATCATTACGAACAACCAGCACATTGAAGAAGAGTTGGTTAATAAAGTGGTAGAACTGAAAAAATCCCAGGCCATCGCCCTGCAGACCCAGCTCAACCCACATTTTCTGTTCAATACCCTAAACGCCGTAACCCTTTTGTACGCGGGCAGCGGCAGCCAGAATAACGATGCGGACGTGCTGATCCGGCTTTTATCCGACATTTTGTACTTCTCGCTGAATACAAAAGAAAATATCATTCCCATTGCGGATGAAATTTCCTATACGAAGAAATACATCGAAATCGAGCGGATTAAATACCGGAATCAGTTCCGGGTAGAATGGGAAATCCCTGACGAGATTCTGCGGCTGAGAACGGTTAAGTTTATTTTGCAGCCCATTGTGGAAAATTCATTTTCCCACGGCTTCAAGCACAAACAGGACAGTTCGGCCCGCATTCAGATTTCGGCAAGGATCCAGGAGCATATCCTCATCTTTACCGTTCAGGACAACGGGCGCGGTATGTCCCCAGAACGGCTCCGGGCCGTTCGGGCGCTCTTAGCCTCCGGGCAGCTGCCGGAATCAAAAAATATTGGAATCTGTAATGTGAACCGGCGAATCCAGCTGATTTTTGGAGAAAAATACGGGTGCTCCATTACCTCCTCCCCAGCAGGCACAACCGTCTACATTAAGCTTCCGGTTACACCGGCATAAATAAAAGAAGAAAAGAGGAAAATATATGTATACTTATCCTAATGTTAAACCAACACCAGAGCAGGCCCAATGGTCCGACTGTGAAATCGGCGTCCTGATTCACATGGATCTGCAAACCTTTATGCCGTATAATTTCCGGGATCATTTTGGGAAAAACCCGCCGTCCTCTGTTTTTAATCCAACAATGCTGGACACAGACCAATGGATGGAGACCGCTGCGGCAGCCGGCGCCAAATATGCCGTCTTAGTGGCCAAACATTGCAGCGGCTTCAGCCTTTGGCCCACGGCGGCACATCCCTTCAGCATTCAGAATTCTCCCTGGAAACAGGGGCAGGGTGATATTGTAGGTGATTTTATCGCCTCCTGCAAAAAATACGGAATTCGGCCTGGACTGTATTACAGTCTGGCCTGCAACAGCTATCTGCGGGTAGATAACCCCGGCCGGGTGGTCGGCGGTACGGCCGAAGAGCAGCAGGCTTATAACGCCATCGCTCTGCGCCAATTAGAAGAGCTCTGGACAAACTACGGCAAGCTTTTTGAAATCTGGTTTGACGGCGGCTGCCTTCCTGAGGAGGAAGGCGGCCCGGCCGTAATCCCTCTGCTGCACAAGCTACAGCCAGACGCTGTGGTGTTCCAGGGCCCGCCGGGAACGAAATCTCTGATTCGCTGGGTTGGCAATGAGGACGGCGAAGCCCCTGAGGACTGCTGGTCTACTACCAGTGCCCAGGGGGACACCTATAACGGGGAAGAAAATTTTTATATCCCCGGTTCGCCGGCCGGTGAACTCTGGGCGCCGGCGGAGAGTGATACGCCAATCCGGCACTGGAAAACGGCCTACTGCAGCGGCTGGTTCTGGAAAGACGGCGAAGACCATCTTGTGCATTCACCTGAATACCTTTTAGACCGCTACTATAAGTCAGTAGGCCGCAATTCCAACCTGCTGATTGGTATGGTGATTGATAACCGCGGTCTGGTGCCAGACGCCGACGCGGCTGTATTTCAGGAATTCGGCAGACTCCTAAGCAAACAGTTTTCTACTCCTGCCGCATCCGCATCCGGCAAAGGAAATACATTGATTTTAGACCTGCAGAAAGCTATGCCTGTACGGGATGTTGTTTTAATGGAAGAAATTCTAGAAGGGCAGCGTGTGCTGTCGTTTACTGTGGAGGGTCTGGCAGAAACAGGCTGGCAGCCGCTGGCCAGCGGGAAAAGCATCGGCCATAAACGCATTATCCCCATTGCCGCGGTTTCCCCTTTCAGCAAAATTCGCCTAACCTGCCAAGAAGCAAAAGATACGCCTATTATCCGGGAATTATCTGTATATACAAAATAATAGCACAAAAAGCGCCGACATAGCAGCGCTTCATAAAGAGGTATATTCCGCAGGATTATAGATAGTCCCGCGGAATTTCCTTTTTATCAGGGATAAACACCTGTTGCATTACATTTTTCAGATATAAATGCGAACAAGCATACCGCTAAAAAGCGATATGCTTGACTTTCTTTCATCCCCGCTTGTTGGGTAAATAGTGATATTTGCAAAACCCCCTTATCACTGCCCAACTAATCTCGGAAACTTTTTTAATTGTTATGCTGTATTGGGATATACGGAACAATCCGGCTGGCAAACTTAGGCAGATTCACTGTTTGGAGATACACCCTGCCCGGGCCCTCCAGCGTCGTCAGGAACAGTCCCTCACCGCCGAATAAAATATTTTTAAAGCCTTTTACGGTTTCCACAGAATAACCCACCGTCGCCTCAAAATAGGCCACATTTCCCGTATCTACCTTGATCCGCTCTCCCGGCGCGAGATCGATTTCCTGGACACTGCCATCCAGCTCAATAAACGCTTTGCCGCTGCCATGCAGCCGCTGCAGCACAAAACCCTCGCCGCCAAACAGGCCGCCAGTCATATTTTTTACCACATAAGCCGAAAGCTCGACGCTTTCCTGGGCGCACAAAAACGCGTTTTTCTGGCAGATATAATCCATCTGCGGATCCAATTCCAAACAGCGTATACTCCCGGGGAACGACGAGGCAATGGTAATGCTCTGTCCCGGCCGCTTCGCCGTATAGGTGGCCATAAACAGTGATTCCCCGCTGATCATTCGGCCAAGGCCCTTCAAAAATCCGCCCTTCATATTCGTTTCCATCTCGATCCCGTCCGTCATCCAGCTCATGCCGCCGGATTGGGTATAGACCGCTTCTCCCGCCTCCAGCTTCACCGTGACTGCCGGCAGGTTCCCGCCAAAAATTTCGTAATCCATAGCAATGTCTCCCTTCCTTTTTTCTTCCATTATATACAAAAGATGGCCAAATCGCAAGCCTATTTTTTACAAAACTCTTGTTCTTCTGCAATTTATTCCTTCCAGCCTTGACAAACCCTGAAAAAAAAGCTATACTTTTTAGATAGTAGTATAGTAATATGGTAGAAAAGGAGAAGAAAAAATGATTGTAATTCTGAAAGAAAACGCAGACAAGCAAGCAAAAGACCACCTTTTGCGGGATTTAGAAGGCATGGGCTTTTCCTACCATTACAGCGAAGGGCAAAACTCCACCATCGTCGGCATTATCGGCGACACCTCCCAGGTAGATACCGATATGCTCAAGGCCAACGAGATTGTGGCCGATGTAAAGCGGGTTTCCGAGCCCTATAAGCTGGCTAACCGGAAATTCCATCCCTTAGACAGCGTGTTTGATATTGCGGGCAGAATGGTAGGCGAAGGAAATTTCAGCGTGATCGCAGGACCTTGCTCTATTGAATCGGCGGAGCAAATCATCGCGGTGGCGGAAGATGTGAAAAAAAGCGGCGCGGCGTTCCTGCGGGGCGGCGCTTTCAAGCCCAGGACCTCGCCGTATGCCTTTCAGGGGCTGAAGGACGAAGGAATCCGGCTTCTGACCGAGGCAAAACGAGCCACCGGGCTCCCTATTGTGACCGAAATCATGAATCAGCATCATTTGGATCTGTTCCAGGATGTGGACGTGATCCAGGTGGGCGCCCGGAATATGCAGAATTTTGAGCTGTTAAAAGAACTGGGGCATTGCGATAAGCCCATCTTATTGAAGCGGGGCCTCTCCAACACTATTGAGGAGTGGCTCATGAGCGCGGAATATATTATGGCCGGCGGTAACGAACGGGTCATTCTCTGTGAACGGGGGATCCGTACCTACGAAACCTTTACCCGGAATACGCTGGATTTGTCGGCGGTTCCGGCCATGAAGGCGCTGTCGCACCTGCCGGTCATCGTCGATCCCAGCCACGCTACCGGGCTTCCCTGGATGGTAAAGCCCCTGACCAAGGCAGCGATTGCCGTTGGCGCGGACGGTATCATGATCGAGGTGCACAACAACCCCCAAAAGGCGCTCTGCGACGGCGCCCAGTCTTTGACGCCAGCCCAGTTCGACGAGGTTATGCAGGATGTAAAGGCCCTGGCGGCCTTTGAAAATAAACAAATATAAAGAGGTATCAGCATGGATTTTAAAGCGTATGTGATCGACAAACTGACAGATATTTCCGGCCTTGACCGGGATGTGATCGCCGGAGCGGTGGAGACGCCGCCGGAGCAGAAGCTGGGTGACCTGGCCTTCCCCTGCTTTGTTCTGGCCCGGAGCCTGAAAAAAGCGCCGCCGCTGATCGCAAAGGAGCTTGCTGAAAAATTCACCGCTGATGAAAATATTACGAAGGCGGAAGCCGTCGGCGGTTATCTAAACTTTTTCTATAACCGGGAAAAATTTACGGCCGCGGTGATCCAGTCTGTTTTCCAGGCCGGCGAAAAATTCGGCAGCTCCACGGAGGGCAGCGGGAAAACCGTTTTAGTCGAATTTTCCTCCCCCAACATCGCGAAGCCCTTTCATATCGGCCATCTGTATTCCACGGCAGTGGGCAATTCCGTGGAGCGAATCTATAAACATTTAGGCTATACTACTGTAAAAATTAACCATTTGGGCGATTGGGGCACACAGTTCGGAAAGCTGATCTCCGCTTACAAGCGGTGGGGCGACAAGGCCGTCATTGAACAGGATCCCATCAACGAGCTTTTGAAGATCTATGTCAAATTCCACGAAGAGGCGGAAAAGCATCCGGAGCTGGAAGAGGAGGCCCGGGAATATTTCAAGCGCTTAGAGGACGGCGACCCGGAAACCACGGCGCTTTGGCAGTATTTCCGGGACGTCAGCCTGTTAGAGTTCAATCGGGTTTATGACAAGCTGGGGGTCAGCTTTGACTCCTATGCCGGGGAAAGCTTTTACAGCGATAAAATGGATGAAGTCGTACAGATCCTGTCGGAAAAAAAGCTTCTGACAGAAAGCGAGGGGGCCCAGGTTGTTCTGCTGGACGAGCTGAACATCCCGCCCTGCATCATCTTAAAATCCGACGGGGCTACCATTTACGCTACCCGGGATATTGCGGCGGCCCTGTACCGTCACCGTACATATCATTTCCACAAAAACATTTATGTGGTGGGGCTTCCCCAATCCCTGCATTTCCGGCAGATCTTCGCCGTATTGGATAAGGCCGGCTACGCGTGGGCCAAAGACTGTATCCACGTCGGCTTCGGCTTGGTAAAATTCCCGGATAAAAAGCTGTCAACCCGGCACGGGGACGTTGTTTTCTTAGAGGACGTCTTAAATGAATCCGTACAGAAAACACTGGAAATCATCACTGCCAACAATCCGGATCTGGAAAATAAAGAAGAAGTAGCCCAAAAGGTAGGCATCGGCGCGGTGCTGTATACCTTCCTGCACAACAGCCGGGAAAAGGACATTGTGTTCTCCTGGGACAGCATGCTGGACTTTGAGGGGGAATCCGCCCCCTATGTGCAGTATACCTACGCCCGGGGCCGCAGTATTCTGCGTCGGTGTGGCATCAGTTATCAGGACGCCGAATTTTCCGGAACGGTTTCTGATGACGAGTATGCGCTGATCAGCCAGCTCAATGCCTTCGGCGATGCCGTCCGGGATGCGGCGGCGAAAAATGAGCCGTTCTATATCAACCGGTATGTAACCAGCCTAGCCCGGAGCTTTAACAAATTCTACAACAGCTATCCGATTTTGAAATCTGATGTGCCGGAAAATGTGCAAAAGGCCCGGCTGGCTATTGTAGACGCGGTAACCCAGGTGATTCGCACCGCATTATCCCTGTTGGGGATCCAAACCGTGGAAAGCATGTAAGAGGTGTTTTCGTTGAAAATCAGACAATACGCGGCCGGCGACTTACCGGCTATGACAGACATCTGGAACGCGGTAGTCCGGGAGGCCAACGCCTTCCCTCAGGCGGAGCCGTTTTCTTTAGCGGAAGCGGAAACATTTTTTGCCAGCCAATCCTATACCGGCGTGGCGGAGGATGACGAAGGCCGGATTGCTGGGCTCTATATTCTGCACCCTAACAATGTGGGCCGGTGCGGCCATATTGCCAACGCTTCCTATGCCGTCAATGGCGGTCTGCGGGGCCACGGGATCGGCGAGGCCCTGGTTCTGGACTCTATGGTCAAAGGCCGGGCTCTAGGTTTTCGGATTTTACAATTTAACGCTGTTGTAGCCACAAATACCGCAGCAATTCATCTGTATGAGAAACTGGGCTTTTCCCGGCTGGGGACTGTCCCGGGCGGATACCGGCTGGCGAACGGCCGTTTCGAAGACATTATTTTATTTTACATATCCTTATCAACGCTTTAAAGAGAAAACACCGTGCATAAGCACGGTGTTTTCTCTTTGACTCAGTTTTTATCTTCAATCTCCTTCCATCGCAGCGCCGCGCGTTCCATTTGCTCCACAAATTGTTCTTTTCCGTCACAATAGCCGTCAATATCATAGGGATATTTTTCCGCAAGCCCCAGCTTCAGTTTTGCATACGCAGCTCTGGCCGCCGCATGCGTCCGCAGGTAATCCCGTACAGCCAGATGCCGTTCGATGTCCCGTTGGCTGCGAACAGAAAAAATATGGATTTGATGGGTCCGCTCGTCACCGCCTTTACGCAGATAGCGCCTTCCCGGTATACCAAATTCGCCCAAATATTCATATCCTATATTTTCGAACTTGCGGGCGGCCGCATCCACCTTGTCTAAACGATAGATCACCGGCATGATATCAATGACTGGTTTTGCCGCCAGACCGGCAACAGCCGTGCTCCCAATATGATGGACTTCTACACAGTTATCGCCGAGGATCTCTTTAATAACCGCCGCTTCTTCTTGAAACATTTCCCGCCAGGCTGGATTATATTCTTTCACAACAATGTGCTGTGCCATTTTCTTACCTCCTGCAAACGATTGTTGATTAAAAATAAGGCTCATTCAAATAGCGCTTCGTCCTCCAGCATAGTCTGGATTTGCCGGAGCTTTTCATGCAGGCCTGTATACCGTTCCTGCTGGCTGTTATTGTGCACCATCTGGACGATCGCCTTTTCATTACCCACCAAAATCACCATTTCCTTGGCCCGGGTCACTGCTGTATAAAACAGGTTCCGGCACATCAGCATCGGCGGGAAGCTGCAAACGGGCATGATCACCACCGGGAATTCGCTGCCCTGGCTTTTATGCACGGTAATTGCATACGCCAGCTCCAGCTCATCCAGATATGAAAACAGGTATTCCACTTCCTTATCCTCGTCAAATACGATATTCATAACCTTGTCCTTAACAGAAATACCGGTAATCACACCCATGTCCCCGTTAAAAATCCCCATGCCCATCTCGCCGTTTTCCCGGCTCCAGGGAATATCATAATTATTTTTGATCTGCATAACCTTATCCCCCACCCGGAACCGGACCCTGCCATACTGGAATTCCGGCTTCAGCATATCCGGCGGATTGACTGCCGCCTGGATTTCCTGGTTCAGATTATACACCCCCGCGATCCCCTTCCGAGAGGGGCTCAGCACCTGGATGCTGGCCGCCGGGTCGATTCCGTAGCTTTGGGGCAGACGGTTTTTATATAAATCCACCACAGTCTGGGCAATGACCTCCGGGCTCTGCCGCCGAAGGAAAAAGAAATCCTGGTTCCTGCTGGCGATTTCCGGCAGTTCGCCCCGGTTGATTTTATGGGCGTTGACGACGATCAGGCTTTCCTGGGCCTGACGGAAGATCTGCTCTAACCGGATCACCGGTACAGCCCCGCTGGCGATCAAATCCCGCAGCACATTTCCAAGCCCTACAGAGGGAAGCTGATCCGCGTCCCCGGTGAGAATCAGCCGGGCTCCCGGCTTGACCGCCCGCAAAAAAGCGCTCATCAGCAGAATATCCACCATACTCATCTCGTCGGCAATTACCACATCCGCCGACAGCGGGTTTTCCTCATTTTTTGAAAATACCTGCTTATCTCCGGACCGCTGCACCCCCAAAAGCCGATGGATCGTTTTCGCCTCTAGGCCGGTCACCTCGCTCATGCGCTTGGCAGCCCGGCCCGTGGGCGCGGTCAGGGCCACGGACAGCCGCAGCGCTTCCATCAGCCGGATAATGGTTTTGATGGCGGTTGTTTTTCCAGTTCCCGGCCCGCCGGTTATGATCACACAGCTGGATTTTACCGCAGCCGTCACCGCCTCCGCCTGTTCCGGCGCCAATGTAATTCCCTCTTCCAGGGAAACCTTGCCGATCAGCGCCTGGGCCGCCTCCTCGTCCATGGCAAACGGCTGCGCGAACACGGCCATAGCGGAGATCCGCCGGGCCACATACAGCTCCGCCGATAAAAACGCGGACAAATAGCAGACCTCTTGGCCGGCCATGTTATCGATATACACGTCCTTTTCCAGCGCCAGCCCGTCGATCCCATTCTGGATAATCTCCTCCGGCACAGTCAGATTGTATGCCCCATGCTCCACCAGAAGCTGTCTGGGCAGGTAAGTATGGCCGCTGGCATAGGCCGCGTTGGTCAGCATATACCGGATCCCCGCCTTAACCCGTTCCGGGTCGTCCTTCGCCACACCCCGGACAAAGGCGATATTATCCGCCGTTTTAAAGCTGATGCCATCCACTTGGTTCACTAACACGTAGGGATTCGCTTTGATTTTTTCCACTGCGTTCTGGCCCAAGGCCTGGTGCACCCGCATGGCCATGTTGGCGGAAATGCTGTACTGCTGCAGAAACATAACAATATTCTGCATAGACTGGAGCTTCGCGAAGGCCTCCCCCATCTTTTCCGCCTTATCCTTGGTAATTCCCTTCACCTCGCTGAGCCGCCGCGGATCATCCAGCATAATTTCTAAAACCTGGCTTCCAAAATGGTCAACCAGCTTTTTCGCCGTGGCCTCCCGGATCCCCGGCACGATCCCAGAGGACAGATACCGGAGAATGGCATCCGTATCCTTTGGCAAAACCGATTCGTAATAGGATACCTTGAACTGTTCCCCATAGTCCGGATGGGTGACCCAGCAGCCGGTAACGCATACATTTTCGCCTTCGCTCAAATAGGGCATATAGCCTGTCGCCGTAAAAAGTCCTTCCGCCGCACTGTCGATATCACAGACGGTGTAGCCGTTTTCTGTATTTGTATAAATAATTTCTGTGACCGTTCCCGTCAGCTGAAATATTTCATCCATAATCCTATCTCATTTCACCACATATAATTGATCCTGTTCCAAGCCGATAATTTCCCCGCCGGCCGCGCCGTAGACCGCTAAATATTCCACAGCCTCCCGCGTTACCGCAGCCCCGGGGAAAAGTACTGGGATCCCCGGCGGATATACAGTTACCATGCTTTTTGCGATCCGGCCCGCCGCCGCTTCCGGCCGGATCCATTCTCCCGGCGCGTCAAAGGCCGCCTGGGGCGGCAGTACGCATTCTACCCGGGGGAACGCCTTGTGCAAAAGCGGCGTTTCCCTCTGGGGCAGACGCTTGGCAATTTCCCGGATCCCCCGGCCCAGGCTTTCAATTTCCGCCTGGGTATTGGCGGCGGTGGCAATACAAATAATATTATATAGATCCGCCATCTCCACATCAATATTATACCGTTCCCGCAGCGCCTTCTGTACGGCAAAGCCTGTGGTTTCATACGCGGCAAAATTGAATACCAGCCGGGTTTCATCCATATCAAACACCCCGTCCGTATCCCGGCCTAAAACCTGAACCGCCGTATTTTGGGTAATCTCCGCCTTAATCCGGCGGCAGCATTCCCATGCTGCCCGCCAGCCGTTATCCCCAGCCAGCTCCGCCCGGGCGCTGTCCAAAAAGCCCGCCATGACAAAGGACGGGCTGGAGGTCAGCAGCATCTGCACACAGTCCCGCAGCCGTTTATGATCCACCAGCGCAGACCGCACATGGAGATAAGATGTCTGGTTCACCGCATTCAGAGTCTTATGGGCGCTCTGAACCACAAGATCTGCGCCGCACCGCAGCGCAGGCTTCGGAAACAGGGCCGGCTCCGCGCTATAGTGGGCGCCATGGGCTTCGTCTACCAGCAGGGGGATACCGTGCTGGCGGGTAATTTCCGCAATTGCCTCCACATCCGCACAAGCCCCATAAAAGCTAGGCGAGGTGATCAATACCGCCCGGATCTCCGGTCCTAGCCGCCGCCGGATCTCCGCCGGCGTCACGCCGCCCAGCACAGAAAAGCCGGGGATCAAGGGATGCTCCGCAAAAACCGGTTCCAGCCCTAAAAGGCTGCAGGCATTCATCACGGAAGCATGACAGCCCCGGTTCACCAACACCCGATCCCCCCGCCGGCATACCGCCGCCAGCATAGTAAAAATCCCGCCGGTGGTTCCATTGGTCAGGAAATAGGTTTCTTCCGCGCCAAAAAATTCTGCGGCCAAGCGCCGGGCTTTTTCAACCGCCCCAGTGGATGTATATAAATTATCCGTATCCGCCAGCTCTGTTACGTCCAGGGAAAACAATCCGGCCCCTTGCCCCAGCCCCCGGCCCCCTTTGTGCCCGGGCATCGCGAAGGAAATCCGTTCTTTTTTTCGATAATGCTCCAGCATAGAAAAAATTGGCGTCTTTTCCATTCTTCATACTCCTTTTGGGTTCTCTTTTCATAATAGCACAAAACTTTGTTTGTGTAAAGAGTGAATTGCGCCTTTTTCCAGATTGTGTTATAATAGCTATGCTGAACAGCAAATCACATAAGCCGGCCCAGGCCGGCGGAAGGAGTGTACTATGAACGTACGAGAAGCGATCAAAAGCCGGCGGAGTATCCGCAAATTTTTACAGACGCCGATAAACCATACGATCCTGACCGACCTGGTGGATACAGCCCGCCTCTGTGCCAGCGGCGCCAATCTGCAGCCTTTAAAATATGCCGTTTTAGATAACAGGGATATTGTACAGGCCATATTCCCGTTGGTCAAGTGGGCCGGCTATCTGCCGGACTGGAATCCCGCGCCGATGGAGGGGCCTCCGGCCTACATTGCCGTTTTTGGGGATACCACTATCAGCAGCGCTTTTGAAACCGACGCCGGCGCCGCTGTTACCACCATGATGCTGGCTGCTGTGGAGCTGGGGCTTGCCACCTGCTGGCTGGGCGCCATCGACCGGCCGGCGCTCCAGTCACTGCTAGGCTTTGACGATCGTCTGCGGCTTCTTTATCTGCTGGCTGTGGGTTATCCCGACCAGGAAAGCGTTATCCGGCCAATAACAGAGGGCAATTGCAAATATTATTTTGACAGCCAGGGTATTTTACAGGTACCGAAGCGGCCGCTGGCCGATATTTTGCTTTCCCTGCCCAAAAAAGCTTGACAGGAACCGGCTGCCTCTTTATAATAAAAATACAGGATATATTTTGTTAAATAAGGGGGATTTTTAAATGCCCGTTCTTCCTAACACCTTAGGCGCGGAGCAGGTACGGCTTATGCCGTTTATACAAAATGACATGCGCGCCCATACCCATGACTATCTGGAGCTGGTATATATTGCGCGCGGCCAAATCCGGCATACAGTCAATGGGACGGAAAGTACCGTTGCAAAAGGGGATTTTTTTATTATTGATTACGATACGCCCCACAGCTATACTGCCATTCAGGACAGCTCCTGCCAGCTGATCAACTGCCTTTTCCTCCCTTCTTTAATTGATCCTGTCCTGAAAAACTGCCGGAGCTTTGAAACCCTGATCAACAACCATCTGATCCATTTCAGCAATAACATTCTCAAAACAAATCCGGCAAACTATGTGTTCCATGATGACGACGGCAGGATCAGCGCCTTGTTTGAAGCATTAGTAGAAGAATATGAAAATAAGCCCTATGGTTATATCGAATTGATCCGCAGTAAGCTGATCGAGCTGCTGATCCTGACTATGCGGAAAATTATTCGTGAAGAACGGACAGACTATACGGACAAAACCATCAGCCAGATGCTTGCGTATATCCACGGGCATTACGACCAGGACATTACCCTCACCCAGATCAGCCGGTCGCTCAACTATAGTCTGCCTTATCTGAGCCAGAAATTCAAGCAGACTATGGGGATTCCCTTTATCGCGTATTTGCAGAAGGTCCGGATCGAACGCAGCTGCTGGCTGCTGCTGAATACGAGCAAGCCTGTCAGCGAGATTGCCGCGCTGGTTGGTTATCGAGATTTAAACTTTTTCCACATGATTTTTAAAAAATGTCTGGATGCGACCCCCGGGGAATTCCGCCGTGTATATCAAAACAGGCCGGCGGCTGGTCCAGTGTAAAATTGCAAAAAACCACACGCATGGCGTGTGGTTTTTTGCAGGCTTATATGGCCGCATACGCGGCAATGAGGTCAACCGCTGCCCGCACATCCTTTTCCGATATCATTTCTGATGGAGAATGGATATACCGGCAAGGGATGGAAATGCCGCCCGTCTGGATCCCGGCGCCGGTCAAGGACAACGCGCCGGCGTCAGTGCCGCCGTCTGTCATGACCTCCAGCTGATAGGGGATTTTATGTTCTTTGGCTAACGCGATCAATGCGCTCCGGACATTTGCGGAGCATATGACCGACCGGTCCATGATCTTCACCGCAGCGCCTTTTCCAAGCTTGACGGCCATTTTCGGCGCGTTGGGGGTGTCGCCGGTATCGGTTACGTCTATGGCCACAGCAAAGTCCGGCATAATATCAAACGCCGCTGTTTTCGCTCCCCGCAGGCCTACCTCCTCCTGGACAGTAAATACAAAATACAGATCATTTGGGCTCTGGATCTGCTTTATCGCCTCCAGCAGCGCATAGCAGCCGATTCGGTTATCCAACGCCTTTGCGGTCACTATGCCGTTTCCCCGCGCAAACCCGCCGACAAACGCCGCTGTATCGCCTACAGCCACCAATTCCTGGGCATGCTGCCGGTCTTCTGCTCCAATATCAATATAAAGTTTCGCAACGTCACGATCCTGATTGTTCTCCTCCGTACCGATCACACCTACGGTCCCATTGGCAAACCGGACACGCCGGCCGGCCAGATCCCGTTTCTCCAGGCCGCCTACGCCGGAAAACCGAAGAAAACCATGCTCGTCAATATACGTTACCACAATGCCGATCTCATCCATATGCGCCGCGAACAAAATCTTTTTGCCCGTCCCCTGTTTCCGGACGATCAGGTTCCCCAGCGGGTCTGTCCTGATTTCATCCGCATATTTTGCCGCCTCCGCCCAGATTGCCGCTGTCACTGCCTGTTCGTGCCCGGACACACCGTCTGTCTGGGTCAGCTTTTCCAAGAAATCCATTTATATCACCTCATCGATTCTTTCCAAAAATAATTTTGCCAGCGATTCCATTGCGTCAATGTCTGCCCAAGCCGCAACGCCGGCAGGGGAATGGAGATACCGGCAGGGGATGGACAAGGACGCCGCCGGTACGCCCCGGCACGCCACATGAATGGCCCCCGCGTCATTTCCGCCCATGGTGGTGTTTTTATACTGTACTGGAATATTTTCCTGCCGGGCTGTTTCGTACAGCCAAGTCCGGAGCCGGTCCGGCACGATGGTGGAGCGATCCATAAAGGATACCGCTACCCCTTCCCCCAGTCTGGTTACATATTCGTGGGGCTTTGAGCCAAACACGTCGGAGCAGGTGGTAGCCTCTAACACCAGGGCAATGTCCGGCTGAATCCGGCTGGCCGCCGCTTGGGCGCCCCGCAGCCCCACCTCCTCCTGCACCGTAAAGCAAAAGTAGGTGTCATACCGGCAAGGCCTCTGGATCAGGTCCAGCAAGACCATGCAGCCCGCCCGGTCATCAATGGCTTTGGCTTTCAATTTCCCGTCGCCGAATTCCGCGAATTCCGTATCAAAAGCGGCATAGTCCCCCAACTGCACCAGCATTTCCGCCTGGGCCTTGTCCGCCGCGCCAATGTCGATATACAGGCTCTTGACCTTAGGTACGGTTTCCCGCTCCGCCTTTTCCTGCAAGTGAATGGCTTTGATCCCGATCACGCCCGGGATCCGGTTTTCCCCCACCGCGACTTTTTTGGAAATCAACACCCGGGTGTCGATCCCCCCCACCGTTTTAAACTTTAAAAAGCCTTGATCCGTAATCCCGCTGATAATCAGCCCCACCTCGTCCATGTGGGCTGCCAGCATAACCGTTTTTCCCGGCTTTTCGCCTTTTTTCAGGGCCAGGATATTGCCGATGCTGTCCACCCGGATCTCATCGGCCAGGCCTTGTATCCGGCCTAAAATAAATTGGCGGACAGATCCTTCGTTGCCGCTGACCCCGTTGATCTCACACAATGTTTTTAATAGCACAGCCATCCCTCCAAATCCGTATCAAACTCTGCGATAAACCGGCTGATCAAATCTCTGGTGGCCTCCACGTCGGCAATGTCCACCGTTTCGACCCCAGTGTGCATATACCGGAGCGGGATGGATAAAAGGCCTGTGGCAACGCCGGTCCTGGCCACTTGGATCGTCCAGGCGTCCGTGCCTGTGTTTCCCCCGTCCACATCAATGGAGTATGGTATCTGATACTGCTTTGCCAGCGCTGTCAGCCGCCGGCTTATATAGGGATGGATATTGGGGCCTAAGGAAATCACCGTGCCGGAGCCGATGGCAAAGGCGTTATCGCTGTTGTCCGGCGTAACACCGTGGCAAACATCCACCACAAGGGCCACATCCGGCAGGATACCATACGCCGCTGTTTTCGCCCCCCGGCAGCCCACCTCCTCCTGGACGGCTACCACCGCGTACACGTCTGCTTGCAAATTCCGCGGCAATCCCTGCATAACCCCTAAAAGCGCCGCCACGCCAGCCCGGTCGTCCAGGGTTTTGCCGCTGAACCGGGTGCCGGCCAGCCGGCCTACGGACTGGGGCAGGGTAATGCTGTCCCCTACGCCGACAAGCGACCGTACCGCCTGGGCGGGCATCCCCACGTCGATGGCCATATCCGTCAGCTTCGCGGCCTTGTCCTGCTCTTTCTCCCCCATTAAATGGGGCGGCTTCGCGCCGATTACCCCCGGCAGATCCCGCCGGCCATGGACGACTACCTCCGCGGCAGGCAGTACCCGCGGGTCTACGCCGCCAATATTTACAAACGTAATAAAACCCCGGTCATCGATATCCTGCACCATGAGCCCGATCTCGTCGCAATGGGCTTCAATCATAATTTTTTTGGCGTCCTTTGTCTCAGACCGGCGGACGGCAATCATACTGCCCAGGCTGTCAAACGTGACTTCATCGGCATATGGGCCAAACAGCGCTGCAAGTTCATCCGACAGCCGGTATTCAAACCCGGAAATCCCCCGCAGATCGCTGAGCTTTTTGATCAATTCTTCCAAATCTCATCCACTCTTTCCTATTCTGATAATCCGTTGACTAAATCCTTAAATAAATTACCCCGCTCCTCAAAGTTGGCAAACATATCAAAGCTGGTACTGGCCGGCGACAGCAGCACGACATCTCCCGGCCGCGCGTGTGCCCTGGCTGCTTCCACCACCGCCGGATAGCTGTCCAGCCGCAGCACCTCTACCTGTTCCCCGCCCGGCGCCTTTTCCAGCGCTTGGGCGATTTTTCCAGCAGTGGCGCCGATCAAGATCAGCAGCTTCACATGGTCTGCGATAGCCGGACCTATATCGTCGTAGGGGATGCCCTTATCCTTGCCGCCGGCAATCAGGATCACCTTTTCCGGGAATACCCGAAGGGTATTGATCGTCCGATTGGGGCTGGAATCAATGGAGCTGTTGTAATACCGTACGCCGTCCAGCGTCCGTACCAGCTCAATCCGGTGGGGTACACCGCCGAATTCCCGGGCTACGACGCGGATCACATCGTCCGCCGCCAGCCCGTCTACCGCCGCGATGGCCGCCATGTAATTTTCCACATTATGCATACCGGGAATTTTAATATCCGCAATATCCAAAACCGGTGTATCCTGCCGGTAAATTGTCCCGTCCTTACAATATACCATTCCTTGTCCCTGCCGGCTGAACACCCGGGCTTCTCCCCGGGCTTCCCCGCCGATCCGGGCCGTCTCCGTGTTGTCGCCGTTCACTACCAGGACATCCCCCGGCTCTTGATACAGCATAATATTTTTCTTGGCGTCAATATATTCCTGATAGTCCTTATGCATGTCCAGATGGTTGGGGGATATATTGGTCATAACCGCGATATGCGGCGATTTTTTCATGGTGTGCAGCTGGAAGCTGGACAGCTCCAAAACCACCCAGTCTTCCGGCGACATCCTTTCTGTTTCCACCAGCAGCGGATTGCCGATATTCCCGCCCAGCCAGGTTTTATGGCCGGACCTTTGCAGCATCTGGTGGATCAGCGTGGTGGTAGTGGTTTTCCCGTCGCTGCCGGTGACCGCAATGATTTTTGCCGGGCAAACATCAAAAAATACCTCCATCTCCGAGGTAACGGACGCCCCGGCGGCCCGGGCCCGGCACAGGGCCGGCTCGTCGAACCGCATCCCCGGGGTCTTGAAAATCACTTCCTCCGGCAGCTCCTCCAAATAATCATCCCCCAGCCGAAGGGTGACCCCCAGCGCTTCCAGCTCGGGAACAATCTCCCCCAGCTCGGCCCGGCTCCGGCGGTCGCGTGCCGTCACTCGGGCACCCAGGCTCCGCAGATACCGGATCAAAGGCCGGTTGCTGATCCCAATGCCGATCACAGATACCGATTTACGCTTTATATCCTCCTTAAATTGTTCCAACTTCTCATTCATACTATGCCTCCAAATTTTTCAAAAAATTATATCCATACATATTATACCACAAAGCAGGGAAATGACAATAAAAAAATGCGTTTCTTTTGGAAAAGAAACGCATTTCCCGGTCAATGATGGGCTTTGATAAACTCTACGATGGCCGTCGGAGGCTCCAGGCTGTGGGGATGATGCCCCACCCCGGGCTTGGGAATGATTTTTATCTCGCCTGTAAAGCCAGCCGCCAGCACGGCGCCGTTTTCCGCATAAGGCACCACCTCGTCCGCATCGCCGTATACCAGCAGGATCGGTACGCCGGCGCCGTTCAGACGGGGGATGTTATTAACCGGCATATCCCGGATTTCCGCAATATCCGTCACACCGAATTCCGCCAGGCAAAGCTCCGTATCCCGCGGGCTCCCCACGCCTTTTCCCGCGCCCAGAGGCCAGCTCCTTAGGTCTTGTACAGGTGCGTCCAGGTATAAAACCGCCACATCCGCCGGATAGGCGGCCGTATAATTGACGGCATACAGGCCGCCCCGGCTGAAGCCAAACAGATCCGCCTGCCCAGAAAGCCCCATCTCCAAAACTAAAGCGTCATGAAACGCTTTCATTTCCCGCACCGCTCCGGGACTGCCGAACCGGTCGTGCAGATCGCAGTAGGCAATATGCCACCCTTCCGCCAGCAGCGCCATATCCGCATAGGCAAATGCGTCAAAAAACTCCGCCCGCCATACCCAGGGCTTCCCCGCCGCCGCTTCCTTTGGGGCGATCAGCAGGCAGTCGTGACCGTTGACCTGAAAATCATACCGAGGATATCCCTTCCATTCACTTTTTTGCAATCCCATATGTATCTCCTCCTAAGGCTTTTTTGATCCGCCGGCTGCAAAGCAGCCATGCGGCTATATCCACAACAAATACCAGCTGTCCTAAAATCCCAAAAGCCATCCGCCGCTTTGTCAGGCAGCCCATACGGGCAGCCAGCGCCAGGGCATTTACCGAAAACCAGCCGGTATACAAAAGCAAGACGTAGGTAAGGCCCGCTAAAGCCATCCATACGGGAATGGAAAATACAATCAGCAAGCCGCGGGTGGCAATCATAAATCCAGCACCAAGGATAAGCCAGAACAGGAAATTCAAAATAAAAAACGGTATGGTTCCCAGCTTCAGCCTGCCGGCCATTTTCACCAGTGCCGAAAGTTCTTTCGCTTTTTGCTGCCGGTTCGCCTGCCGGGCGCAAAACACCGCCGCCGCTAAAAGCCAGATCAGGCTCAGGCCCCACAGTATGGTAATTCCCGTCAAGATCCATACTGAATCCCCCAGCAAGCGATAAGCCATGGCGCCCCAAAACGTCAGGAACAGGCCGTATAGGCCCGCCAGGAACGCAGCAGGATGCTCTAAAAACCGCATATTCTCCCCTCCTGTGCCCATTATAGCTGGAAATGGGAAAAAATGCAATAGATTTTGAAAAAAAGTCATCCGTTTCCCCTTGACAAAGCATGGATTTCCAGCTATGCTAAAGGCAGTTTAAACAGGAGGTATATGGCTATGGAATATACGCAGGCATATCAAAATGAAATTTCTTTCCCCCTGGGCGGGATTGGCAGCGGCTGTATCGGCTTGGCCGGCAACGGCCGGCTTATTGATTGGGAAATTTTTAACCGGCCTAACAAAGGCGGGATGAACGGATATTCCCACTTTGCCGTCAAGGCTGCAAAGGCTTCCGGCGAAACCGACATACGGGTTTTAAACGGGGATCTGGCCACCAACCTGACGGGCATGCACAGCAAAACGGAGTATACCGGCTTCGGCTTTGGGCCCGCAAAGGAAACGATGGCGGGCTTTCCCCATTTCCAAAGCTGCACGTTTTCCGGTCAGTTCCCCATTGCTGAGCTGACTTTTCAAGACCCCCACTTTCCAGGGACGGTAAAGCTCCTGGCTTTTAATCCTATGATTCCCTTAAACGATCGGGATTCCAGTATCCCCGCCGCCTTTTTTGAGGTGGTTTTTGAAAATACAACTGACAAAACCGTTGATTATACGGCGGTGTTCTCTGTGCAAAACCCCTTTGCTTCTACCGTAAATACAGGCCTATGCAAGGATGGGTTTTCCATGGTGCAGCTTGCGCATCACGGCATAGACCCCGGTGACCCGGCCTATGGGGATCTGACCGTGGCCTGCGGCCTGGCGGGGGCTGCCGTCCAGGAATATTGGTACCGGGGCATCTGGCAGGACAATATCGTCAGCTTCTGGCGGGAACTCACCAGCCCGGCCGGACTCAGCCGCCGGCACTATGACACCCCCGGGAAAAACGACACCTGCTCCATTGCCGGCCAGGTAACCGTCCCTGCCCACGGCACGAAGAGGATTCCCTTTGTCCTGTCTTGGAATATCCCGAATAACTATAACTACTGGACGCCTGTCAAAGACCAAGACGGCAGGGACGTCACCTGGCGGAATTATTACGCCACGCTGTTTGCGGATTCTGCGGCCAGCGCCCTGTATGCCCTGAAAAACTGGGATATGCTGTACGCAAAAACCGACGCTTTCCGGCAGGCGCTGTACGCAAGCACCTTGGATCCGGCGGTGCTGGATGCGGCGGGGAGTAATCTTGCCGTTTTAAAATCCCCCACAGTGCTTCGGCTGGAGGACGGAGCCTTTTACGGCTGGGAAGGCGTCAACGAGACATCCGGATCCTGCGAGGGCACCTGCCAGCACGTCTGGAACTACGCCTATGCCCTTTGCTTCCTGTTCCCGCAATTAGAACGCTCCATCCGGGATCTGGAGTATACCTACGCCACTGACGGCAACGGGAAAATGGATTTCCGCCAAAAGCTCCCCCTGGGCAAGCGGGCCCACGACGGCTTTGCCTGCCTGGACGGGCAGATGGGCAGTGTTATTAAGACCTACCGGGAGTGGAAAATTTCCGGCGATACCGCCTGGCTTAAAGGGCACTGGGAATCCGTAAAGAAAATTTTAGCCTACGCCTGGAGCCCGGAAAACCCAATGGACTGGGACAGGGACAAGGACGGGGTCTTAGAAGGCCGCCAGCACCATACCCTGGACGTAGAGCTGTTCGGCCCCTCGGCCTGGCTGGAAGGCTTCTATTTAGCCGCCCTGCAGGCTGCCGGCGAAATGGCGGACGCCCTAGGGGATACCCAAGCCAAGGCCGAATATCAGGCGTTATATGAAAACGGCCGGCGATATACCCAGGAAAACCTCTTTAACGGCCAATATTTTATCCATAAAATTGACTTAACCGATAAATCCATTGTTGACCGGTTTGGCTGCGCGGATACATACTGGAACACAGAAACCGGCGAGATCAAATACCAGATCGGCGAAGGCTCCAGCATTGATCAGCTCTGCGCCCAGTGGCACGCTAATATTTTAGGCCTTGGGGATTTGTTTGACCCCAGTCAGGTTCAAACCGCGCTGGAAAACATGTATAAAAACCACTTCAAGCCGTCCATGCGGGAGTTTGTGAATCCCTGGCGGATCTTCGCCGTCAATGATGAAAAGGGCGCGGTGATCTGTGATTATCCGCAGGGGGCAAAGAAGCCCGCCATCCCTGTTCCCTACTGCGAGGAAACCATGCACGGCTTTGAATACCAGCTGGCAGGGCTTTTGATCAGCGAGGGCTTCATCGAAGAGGGCTTACATATCGTCCGGGGCGTCCGGGACCGGTATAACGGTAAAAACCGCAATCCTTGGAATGAAATCGAATGCGGCAATAATTATGCCCGCTCCATGGCCAGCTTCGCGCTGCTGCCCATTTTTTCCGGTTTTTACTTCCATATGCCCCAGGGCGAGATCGGTTTTAACCCGGTTATCAAGACTGACCGCTTCCAGTGTTTCTGGAGCCTGGGCAGCGGCTGGGGCACTGTGGAAATCACCCCGTCCGCCGTAACAATCCGGATTATGGGCGGCAGCCTGGAAATCAGCGCCGTCCGGCTGCCTTTTGCGGATACGGTCCATGCCGGAGAGGCTGACGGCCAGCCGCTGGCTATGACCTGGACCAGCCATACCGCCCGGTTCGAAAAAAGGACGATCCGGGATCGGATCATCCTTCATCTGGGTCAAAAATAGATTTCTGGGCCCGGCGGCAGGTCGCCATTGGCTTTTCTACAATCACATCCGCTTCCCCAGGCCAGCCGGCAATCGACGGCGCCGCAGGGTCAAGCTGGCGGGCATAGGCGGCGGCCCGGCGGCCGTCCTGGTTGGCGTAGCAGTAGGCGCAGCCATGGCCGCAAGTATTATATACGCCAATATCGACGCTCTGCGCACAGTGGCACACGGCCCGGCCCGGCTCTTTTCTGAGCCGCAGGGGGACGCCTGCGGCCCACTGCGCCAAATCCGGGTCTATACAAGCACCATGCCGGATGCCAAAGCTGGACAAATCCACTTCTTCCGCACAGGTATACAAGGGTAACCCACAGGCGGCGGTCGCATCGGAAAAGGCGGCGGCCAACATGGTGATTTCCGGCTGCGTCAACGCCCGGAACCGGCCCTTTAGCTTGGCGTATAGGTCGATAAAGCTGATCACGCATCGGTCGGTATATCCCGCCAGACGGCCGCACAAATCCTGGAACTTCTGAATATGCCATACTGCCGTGTGGTATTCGTCAATCAAGATAGGATCATACCGCCACACCACTGCCTGGGGGCCAAAGGTTTTCCCCAATTCTATTAAGGCCCCGGCCAGCTCCGCCTTATCCGGCAGGCCAGGTTCGATATCTTTTCCATAGCCCGTCAGGGTAAACTGTATATAAAACGGATATCCCATGTCCTGGATGACCGGCAAAGCCGGCATCAGCGGCATGGGATTTTTCGTCCAAAATACAATACAGTCGATTACCTCCGGCGACAGAACAATCCGCCGGTATTGCCGGGGATTACGTACCGCCGGCACCAGCACTTCCCCGGCCCGCAGGCGGTTCATCAGCCATTGGGGATAAAACGCCGGGATATCTGTCCGCCGGCTCGCGCTTAGAATCATACTCCGTTCCCCTCTTCTCAGCAATAGCAATCCTTATAGCGGTCAATGCTTTTGGCGATGATTTCCATGGCCGCTTCCGCGCCCTGCATCTCATTGACAACGGTTTCCTTCCCCTCCAGCGACTTATAGACCCGGAAAAAGTGGGAAATTTCATCAAAGGTATGCTTGGGCAGCTGGGTAATATCCGAATATACAGTCAGTGATGGATCATTAAATGGGATAGCGATAATCTTTTCATCCTCCTGTTCGTTATCGATCATCTTGACTACCCCAATGGGATAACACCGGACCAGCGTCATAGGCACAATAGATTCCTGGCACAATACCAGTACGTCCAAGGGGTCGTTATCCGAGGCATATGTCCGTGGAATAAACCCATAATTCGCCGGATAATGGGTCGATGTATACAGCACTCTGTCCAGGCATAAAAGCCCCGTTTCCTTGTCCATTTCATATTTATTCTTTCCGCCCTTGGGGATTTCGATACAGGCCATAAAATCTCCTGGGGAGATCCGCTTGGGGCTGATATCATGCCATATATTTGTCATTGTATCCGCTTCCTTTCTTCCAGTATTTTCTTGTGAACCTGTTTGCTTCATTATACCATAGCTTTCTCCGTTTGTAAATTCCCCTTTCCTCCAAAAATCTTCCAGGTTTCGACAGAAGTTATCATTGATTCCTGGGACAAGTTATGATATACTGGAGACAAGAGAACAATAGGAGGAGAGTATATGCATTATTTTAGAAAAACCGCACTGTTCATGGCCATCGTCTGGATGGCGGGGATGTTATCCGTCCCCGCACTGGCTGAGGATCCGGCGCCGGCAGCCACCCCCGAGCCCACGGCCGCCGCAGTCGAATCCGATATTTCCCCTGCAGTAACCGCCGCGCCGGAAGCGGCAGATCCAAGCTCCACAGCCCCGGCGTCCACAGAGCCGCCTGCGGAATCTGCTGAAGACGCGCAGCCCACGCAAGCGCCGGCGGAAACGCCCGTCCCCACCCCAGAGCCCACGCCGGAGCCTGACGGACTCAAGGCAAACTACCTGGTCATCGACATTGATATTGCCGATGTGCCCAATTTGATTCCAGACGGAGCTGTATTCGGGATCTACACAAAGGACAAGGTGTTCCTAAGCGCCCAGAAAATTGACGTGACCCAGACAAATGTGACCCATACGCTGGTCTTTTTAGTGCCGGAGTATTATACCGGTGAGGTGTTTTACCTGATGCCCATCAGCGGTTTAAAATCTGTCCGCTACTGTGACACCGAATATCAGATGGGCCAGTACATCCCCCTTTCCACCTTTGCCTATCTGCCCCTGACGCCGGAGGACACCGGCGTGGGCAACCGCTTTATCCTAACCGCCACGCCTGATTTTGACCGGCAGGTCAATTTATGGGTGGAGCTTACCCGCCAGACCATGACCGGGCGTATTAAAATCCGGGATAACTATACCATCGCACCGCTGTATGAGCTGATGGTCAAGCTGGGGGTTTCGGTTTATAACATTCAGTATAACGAGGATGTAGGCCGGATCCAGATTGATGCCAACGGAAATCAGCTGGTCTTTTTCCTGGATTCCCAGGATGTGCTGGTAAACGGCAATTTGGTGCAGGCCGAAACCAAAACCCGGAAAATTGGCGGCGAAACCTACATACCACTGCGGTTTGCAGCGCAGAATTTAGGCTGTACCTTGACAGCCCACGAGGACGGCGACGCGATCAATATTTATATTACCCTGCCCCGGAATGCCGCGGCCAGCAAATTTGTCAATGCCCGGAATATTTCCAGTCAGACAGACTATATGATCTGGATATCCAAAAGCAACTACACGGTCAGCGTGTTCCACGGCACCACCAATAACTGGAACTGTATCCGCACCATCAAGTGTTCCATCGGCGCCCCCGCAACGCCTACCATTACCGGGCAGTATGAATATTTTTCCCGAGAATCCCGCTGGAGCTATCCCACCTACTATGTAGGCCCCATTATGCGGTTCTATCGGGGATATGCCATTCACAGCACCCTTCTGCGCTATGACGGCTCTACCGCCGACGGCCGGCTGGGCATGATGATTTCCCATGGCTGCGTCCGGGTACATCCCGACGACATGAACTGGCTGGTTAACAATGTTCCCTTATACACAAAAATTTATATTACAGAATAGCGTTTCAGCAGGCTCTTTTAAAGCCTGCTGATTTTTATTGTTTAAAAGATTTATTGATCCTGTTGAAAAATTTTGAAATTTTCCCTTGACATTGGCTTATTTATGTGATATATTTATATCATTAAGAGCGAAATACATCACAATTTGGAGGTTATAATGATGAAGAAACAGATCAATTATTTAGGTTTTTTATCGCTTTTGTCACTGATCGCAATCTTAGGATGGATTACGGATACCCCTGGATTATTTGGATTTTTAGGCTTTATTTATTATCTCCGGTACTTTTGGGTCATCCCCGACGAGTCCTTCCGGTTCAATATCCAGAAAGCGTCAACCTTTGCCTTCCTGGCGGAAATGCTTTCCCTGATCCCATTCATGTTTATCTGTTCCTGTCTTTACGGCGTCAATAAGGCAGTGCCGTTGGCCTTTAGCTTGGGTTTTGCTGTCACCGTGCTGGCTTTCACAATCACGCTTGCTGTTTTAGAATGGAATGAACAAAAAGGAGTAGAAAATGATTAAAAACCGATTAAAGGAGCTCCGGGCAAAGCACGATATGAAACAAGAGGATTTGGCAAAGCTAGTAGGGGTCCGCCGTGAAACCATCGGCAATTTGGAAAAAGGGAAATATAACCCATCCCTGGTTTTGGCTTGGAATATCGCAAAGGTCTTTGATGTTTCGATCGAAGAGATCTTTACCGTAACAGACTGACGCGGAAAATAGACATGCGCAAAACAAAAGAGATACAGGCTTGCTGCATCTCTTTTGTTTTGCTTTTCATTGCCACCAAATCATGGCCATCCTGCAAGATCAAAACCAATCCAACCCAATATCCGCGGGGTCGCCGCCAAAGAATTCGTATGCCGCCTTCATCTGCTTATCCGCTTCTGCCTCGATTTCATCAAATATGTTTTCCAGCCGGAGCTGGGTAGAAATATCCAGCACACCGTAGGGATACAGATACACATCCGCCTGGAACTGTGTTACTGCCTGTTCCAGCTCCGCGTCAAACTGATCGTTAATCTCCCCTGTATAGAGGCCTAAAACTTTCAGCCGCTCCTTAGCCCCCTGTACAGCGGCGCCGCTTTGCCCCACTGACCACTTGGTGATGTAGTCAAAGGGCTGGAACTGGGCGGTATCAATATTTTGGGTAACATTGATCACATATTCGTCCGGATCGATCCCTACATGGTTAATCTCGTGGCCGTCCCGGGTCAGATAATGTCCGGTGGTCAGCTTAAACCCGCGGCCGTCCCCCAACTGGAACATACTCTGGATCACCGCCTTTCCATAGGTGGTTTCCCCGATCAAGGTCCCCACGCCGGAATCCTGCAGGGCGCCGGACAAAATCTCCGCGGCGCTGGCCGTATTCTGGTTGACTAAAACCGCAAATTTATATTTGGGATCCTGCAGGTCGGAATAAAACGTTTCGTTATTCTCCTCCTGCCGGTATATAGTCTGCACAATAATGCCCGCAGGCACGATCATTTTCGCCGCATTAACCGCAGACTCCAAATAGCCGCCCGGGTTGTCCCGCAGGTCCAAAATAATATTGGTAATCCCTTTTTCGTCCAGTTCCTGCAGCTTCTGGCTGAATTCCTTGTCTGTATTCATAGCGAAATTGATAATCTGTATGTAGGCGATATTCCCCGGCAGGATCGTCATGCCCACTGTTTCCGACTCCACCTGCTGCCGCCGGATGGTCAGGGTTACCGTCTGCCCGTCCCGCAGGAATTCAATCACCACATCTGTATCCGGCTCGCCCAGGATCATGTTCTGGACCTCGTCGATCGTTTTCCCAACCGCGCTCTGGCCGTCCACGCTGACGATCTGGTCGCCCTCCTGCACCCCGGCCTTTGCGCCGCCGCCATCCTCCAGGCAGCGCACCACCGTTGTGTAATCGCCAATTTTCTGGATGATCACGCCAATCCCATAAAAGGTGTGGTTAATATTATTCAGAAACTGATAGTATTCCTCCGCTGTATAAAACTCGCTGTATTCATCCAGGCTGCCAAAACCGTATTTCAGGGCTTCTTCCACCAGCTCCGGATGCTCCTCCAACAGCTTAGAAATCGCCTTTTCCATCAACTGGTCTGAAGTGACCGATTCATCAATATACAGCTCCGCCGCATATTCCAGCATGGTTTGAAAATAATTATATTCCGGGCTGGGCTGTTCCTCCGGCTTTGCCAGCGCCGTCGTTTGCAAAAGCAACGCGCCAGCCAGAATCAATGCTGACAATTTTTTTCTTTTCATACGTCGTCCTTTCCGGCTTCCACCTGAATCGTCAGATCGTTTTGGTATATTCCGCTGCCGATCTTTAGTATGTAATCTAACTGGATCCATCCGCCCTGGTCGTTGAGCTCTACTGCCGCCCGCCGGCAGTCCAATGTTATTTCCAGACTCCCGTAGGGCATTCGGTAACAGCAATTCTCCGTTTTCCCGGGTTTAAAACGCATTTCCGAGGAAACACCGCCGATCCGTTTCATAACGACTGTACCATCCACCACCTTTAACAGGATCGAATCTCCCCAAAGCCCCGTTTCCGGATCTGGCTCCTGGTACAGAAGATAAAAGCTTTCTCCCCGCCGGTAAAAGGTGCCTTCTGTTGATAATTCGATCCGATCCCTGTCCTCACCGGCAGATTGGATATTGCATATATGTATTTTAGCATTTTTTTTCGTACTTTTCAATGTCAATTTTTTTCACCTTACCATGAATATCCCGGTTCAGGAATAAGGATCCAAGCGCCTCAAAACCCTCCGGCGTATCGCTGACAAAATACTGATATTGCGCCGGGCCTGCCGTCTGGGAATGCAGTCCCTGCTCCGCCAACGCCTGTTCTAAAAACTTAGCCAGCTCCACCCCGGGTTCAATGAGCCGCACAGCCGGGCCCATCACCTCCGCAATAGTTTTTTTCAAATGGGGATAATGGGTACAGCCTAAAATCAGCGTATCCACATCCTGCTCCCGCAGCTCCGCCAGATATTCCTCCGCTACCAGCCGGGCAACCGGCGTTTCCCAATGCCCGTTTTCAACCAGCGGCACAAACAGCGGACAAGCTTTTGAATATGTTTTTGCCTCTGGTGCAATCGCGCCCAGTGCCTTGGCGTAGGCGTCGCTTTTAATCGTGCTTTGCGTACCAATGATCCCGATCCTTTGATTCCGGGTCGCCTTTGCCGCCGCCCGGGCCGTGGCGTCTACAACGCCGACTAACGGCGTCTGATACTCCGCCTGCAGCGCCGGCAGGGCCACAGCGCTGACGGTGCCGCAGGCAATGACGATCAGCTTTACGCCAAAGCTTTCCAGAAAACGAATATCCTGATGCGCATACTTGATAATGGTATCCGCGCCCCGGGTACCATAAGGCACCCGCCCGGTATCCCCAAAATATACGATGTTCTCCCCAGGCAGCCGGGCCATGATCTCCCGGACGGCCGTCAGGCCGCCCAAGCCCGAGTCAAAAACCCCAATGCTTCTGTTATCCATTCGCTTTTCCCTTCCCATTTGTTTACTGCTTTTTGCTCTCCAGCCCAAGCTCTACCAGCCGGTCTAATAAAGGCCCGTATTCCAGGCCCATGGCTTGCCACAGCTTGGGATACATGCTGATATTCGTAAACCCGGGCATGGTGTTCAGTTCATTTAAAATCACGGCGCCGTCGGCATGGCGGATGAAAAAGTCTACCCGGGAAAGACCCGCGCCATCCATGGCCCGGAATGCCCGGACAGCGTATTCCCGGATCTGTTCCCGGGTTTTTGGGGGGATATCCGCCGGGATCTGGAGCTTGGTAGATTCATCGTTATATTTCGCATCAAAATCATAAAACTCAACAGTCGGCATGATCTCGCCCACTTCGGCAGCCGCCGGTTTTTCGTTGCCTAAAACGGAGCACTCTACCTCACGGCCGTCAATATTCTCCTCCACCAGGATCTTACGGGCAAATTTTGCCGCATTTTGAATCCCAGCCGCAAGCTCGGCCCGGTTATGGGCCTTGCCTACGCCTACGGAAGACCCCGTAGTAGCCGGCTTGACAAAGCAGGGATATCCCAGCCGCCGCTCTGCCTCGTCCATGGCTTCCTCCAGCCGGTCTAGCTCCCAGGTGTTTACCGTCACCCAGTCCGCCTGGGGGATCCCCGCCGACTGCAGGATAATTTTCGTAAAGGTTTTATCCATACTGTTTGCGGAGGATACCACGCCCATCCCCACATAGGGGATATTGGCAAGCTCCAGAAGCCCCTGGATGGTCCCGTCCTCTCCGTGTTCCCCATGGAGCACCGGAAATACAGCGTCTAGCTTAATTTTTTTAACTTTATCTTCCCCAAACACAAGGATCGCCCGGTCGCCGGCGTCGGGAGAGATCACCGCCTTGTGCAAATGCTGTTTATCGGTTTTCCACGTCCCATCGGCAATTTTTTCGTCCTTGCCTGTATATAAAAACCACTGTCCCTTTTTCGTGATCCAAATCTTATGTATCCGATAGCGGTCCCGGTTCAGATTTTTCAGCACAGAGACCACCGACTTACAGGAAATATCGTGCTCCGGCGACTGCCCGCCAAACACGACACACAGTTTGATTTTCTTTTTCAAAACAATAACACTCCCATTTTTTTGATCTATCATCAATTTATGCAGTATCTGATTCTATCATACACCCGTCGCCCAGAATTTTCAACCAAATTCCCGGTAAATTTATAATTTATTCACTTTTTCTACGCAAAATCTTCAAAACCGCCGTAAAATATTCCGGCAATTCCGCGGAAAATTCCATATACGCCCCGGTCCGGGGATGGGCAAAGCCGATAGTTTTGGCATGGAGCAGCTGCCCTTTGAGCTGAAATTTTTCTTTCTTTACACCATATACCGGGTCACCCACCACGCTGTGGCCGATAGAGGCCATATGGACCCGGATCTGGTGGGTGCGGCCGGTTTCCAGGATACACTCCGCCAAGGTATAGCCCAAAAACTGCTCCAGCACCCGGTAATGGGTCACAGCCTCCCGGCCCCCCGGTACCACGGCCATCCTCTTCCGGTCAGCCGGATGCCGGCCGATGGGCTTATTCACTGTGCCGTCTTCTTTTAAAACCCCGTTTAAAAGCGCTTCATACCGGCGCACCGCCTTTTTTTCCTTGATCTGCCCGGAAAGTTTGACGTGCGCCTCGTTATTTTTCGCTACCACCAGCAGCCCGCTGGTATCCTTGTCGATCCGGTGGACAATTCCCGGCCGCACAACGCCGTTGATTGCGGACAGGTTCCCCCGGCAATGATATAAAAGCGCGTTAACCAGCGTACCCGTGTAATTCCCCGGCGCCGGATGCACCACCATCCCCTGGGGTTTATTCACCACTAACAGATCCTGATCCTCATAAACAATATCCAGCGGGATATTTTCCGGTATCAGCTCTAAAGCTTCCGGCTCCGGCAGGCACAGGAGGATGCCCTCCCCGCCCCGCAGTTTATAATTTTTATCCAGCTTTTTCCCATCCAGCAAGGTCACCGCGCCTTCCCGGGCCAGGTTCGCCGCATAAGAGCGGGACAGGCCCATGGCTTGGCTGATAAATTTATCCAACCTCGCTCCGGCGTCCTCCGCTTTAGCTGTCAGAATCCGCTTCTCCATGATCCGCTCCTTCGTTGGATTGGTCCCCCAGTCCTTCCTCTCCGTCTGTTTCTTCGCTTGTTTCATCTATTTCTTCTGTTTCTTCCGCTTCGGCTGTTTCCGGCTCCCCGGCTGCTGCGGGCTGGGCCTGCTCCACCACACCAACTGCTGCCATCTCCCGCGCCCGGCGTTCCATTTCCTTTTTGTCAAAAAACAAGATATAGATCACCAATAAAACTGCGCCGATGGTAATGGCTACATCCGCTATGTTAAACACTGGGAACCGGATAAAGGTGGTTTCAATAAAATCCACTACATACCCCCGGAAAATCCGGTCGATCACATTCCCCGCCGCACCGCCGAATAAAAGCCCCAGGGACGTGATCAGCAGCTTATGCTTTGGCCGCTGCGTAACCATGTATACCACGACGCCAATACAGAAAATACTGGAAATCACACTCAGCAGTTCAATATTGTTAGATAGAATACTAAACGCCGCGCCTGTATTCTGTACATTAACAAAATCAATCAGCCCCGGAATCGCCGGGACCGTATCACTGCCGCCGATATTCGTCACCACGAAATATTTTGTCAGCTGGTCGCCGCCAACAGTCAGCAACGCCAGAATCAGCCATAAAATCATATTTGAAACCTCTTTCTTAATTTATGCACGCAAAAGACTCTGCCGCATACACGCTCCCCCGAAGATGCGTACCCATATTTCGATGCCTATTTGCTAATTTCTCGTCTGGATATATGCCAAAGCGTCTAAAATCTCTTGTTCCGTCACATCTGTAACCTGGATCACGCTGCCGATCCCTGTAGGCAATATAAATTTCAGCCGCCCATCAATTTTCTTCTTGTCCTTCTGCATGAGTATCAACACCCGCCCCGGATCCGCCAGCTTTACCCGGGTCCGGAAATTGTATAGCCTGAAAATATTTTCTATCCGGCCCAGTGTCTCCTCAGAAATCATTCCCCGCCGGCAGGCGATATACGCTGCGGCAATCGTCCCAATTCCAACGCATTCCCCGTGGGGCCATGTAAAATGCAGATCGCTTTCTAACGCATGGCCAATGGTGTGGCCCAGGTTCAGGTTGGCCCGGCGGCCGGTTTCAAAGGTATCCTCCATAACCACTTCTGCCTTAATGCCGCAGTTTTTCTTTGTCATGCGGATCAGGTCGTCCGGCTCTAGCGCCTGAATCCGGTCATGATTTTTCTCCAGCTCTTCAAAAAATACCTTATCCTGGATAATGCCGTGCTTAATCACTTCCCCCATACCAGAAATCAATTCCCGCTTCGGCAGGGTTTTTAACACGGACACGTTGATATATACCAATTTTGGCTGATGAAATGCACCCAATATATTTTTCCCGTCCTGAAAATCAATCCCTGTTTTCCCTCCCACGCTGCTGTCCGTCTGGCTTAGCAGTGTGGTCGGCACCTGCACGAAGGGGATACCCCGCATATAGATCGCCGCCGCGAAGCCGGCCATGTCGCCCACCACGCCGCCGCCCAAGGCAGCGATTATACTCCGCCGGTCCATGCCATGGCCGATACAGGCCGCGCAGATTCCTAAGACCGTATCCATATTCTTCTGGGGCTCTCCTGCCGGGAACGCAAACAATCTGGCATCATATCCGGCAGCCTTAAGAAGCGCCGTTACCTCGCCGCCGTAAAGCTTCTCCACATTGGTGTCCGTTACCACCAAAAGCTTTTGGGGAGCCTGGATTTCCCCCAGGCAGCCACACAGTCCGGAAAAATCCGCAGAAAAAACAATATCGTATCCCTGTTCCTGTAAATCTAAATGCAGCCGTTCCATATCTTCCATCCCTTATCTTATTTGCTATCTATTGTATCATATTCCAGAAAAAAAGAAAAGATGTTTTTGTGCTTTCCCGAAAAAAACAGCGGTTTCTAAAAACCGCTGTTTTCAAATTTATTTTGTCAGCTTTTTCACGCAATCCGCACAGATCCCGCCGTAGCCAGGAATGGTGCCGACCGTTTCGGAATGGACCCAGCACCGGCCGCATTTTTCATAGGGGCTGGCCGCCACCTGAACCAATACGTTCTCGCCGACAAAGGCATCCGCAGACGCATTTTCCAAAGGTTCTACTGTCGCCTTTGAGGTGATAAACAGCTCGGCCAGGCCGGCCTCCTCTGCTTTCAGCAATTCATACAAGGCGCCCTTGGCGTATACCACCACCTCGGCGTCCAGGGATTTCCCGATAAGCTTTTCATTTCTGGCCGGTTCCAGCGCACCGTTTACATCGCTGCGGACAGCCGTCAGCTGCGCCCATTTTTCTTCCAGGGCCGGATCCTGGTATTCCGCCTCCACCTTGGGCATCCGGGACAGCATTACGCTGGTGGTGTCCTCGCCGTTCAGATGGGGCATAAATTTCCAGATTTCCTCCGCTGTAAACGCCAGCACCGGCGCAAGCAGCTTCACCAGCGCGTCCAGGATTTTGAACATAGCTGTTTGGGCGCTCCGGCGCTCCGGCGCCGCTGGTTTCTCTGTGTACAGCCGGGATTTGAGCACATCCAGATAGAGGTTGCTCATATCCACAATGCAGAAATTCAAAATCGCATTATATAAGCTATGGAATTCATAGGACTCATAGGCGCGGATCGCTTTATCCACCACCTGGTTCAGCTTCAGGAGCGCCCACTTGTCGATTTCCAGCATATCGCCGTAAGCCGCCATGTCCTTGTTGGGATCAAAATCATTGATATTGCTCAGGATATACCGGGCTGTATTCCGGATCTTCCGATAGCCCTCGGAAAGCTGCTTCAAAGCGTCCTGGCTCATGCGCATATCCGTCCGGTAATCGGCGGAAACGACCCAGAGCCGCAGTACATCGGCGCCAAATTTGTCCACGATTTCCGCCGGCAGAATGGCGTTGCCCTTGGATTTGGACATCTTCTTGCCTTCACCGTCCTGGATCATGCCGTGGGTAATAACGGTCTTATACGGCGCAATGCCCTTGGTGGCAATACTGGTCAGCAGAGAGGATTGGAACCAGCCCCGATATTGGTCATTTCCCTCTAAATACATGTCCGCCGGGTAGACCAGATCGTCCCGGGCTTCACATACCGCCGCATGGGAAGAGCCGGAATCAAACCAAACGTCCATGATGTCCTTTTCCTTGGTAAAGTGTGTGCTGCCGCAAACCGGGCATTTTGTGCCCGCTGGCAGAATCTCGTCTGCTTCCTTTGCCCACCACTGATCTGGGCCCTCCGTCCGGAACAGACTGCTCACTGCGCTGATGGTCTCATCGTTGATCAGCTCCTTACCGCACTCCGCACAGTAGAACATGGGAATGGGTACGCCCCAGGTTCGCTGCCGGGAAATACACCAGTCGCTGCGGTCCATTACCATGCTGGTGATCCTGTCTTCGCCCCACTGGGGAATCCATTTTACACCCTGAATCGCCTTTGCCGCCGTTTCTTTCAGTGCGTCTACCGAAGCAAACCACTGATCCGCCGCCCGGAAGATGATCGGATCGTCGCACCGCCAGCAATGGGGATACTGGTGGATAATTTCTTCAACCGCCAGAAGGTTTCCGGTGGACTGCAGCTTTTCAATGATCCTCGGGTTGGATTTTTCATAATACAGGCCCGCAAATTCGCCTGCCAGTTCATTTAAGTGCCCCTTGTCATCCACCGGCACAATAATTTCCAGCTGGGGATATTGCAGGCAAACCTGATAGTCCTCCACGCCATGTCCCGGCGCGGTGTGGACGCAGCCAGTACCGGCTTCTAAGGTGACATGATCGCCTAGAATCACTAGGGAATCCCGGTCCATAAAGGGATGCTGACAGGTGATCAGCTCCAATTCCTGTCCCTTGAACCGCTTAACAATTTCATAGCCGCCTGTGATTTTCGCAGCCTTCATCACGCTTTCGATCAGCTCGGTGGCTAGTACATAGATCTCTCCGTTTTCCATCTTTACCAAGGAATACTCAAAATCCGGGTTCAGACAGATCGCCACGTTGCCGGGCAGCGTCCAGGTGGTCGTCGTCCAGATCACGAAGTATACATTGTCCAATCCCGCAAACAGGCCCTTATCATCCTTAACCGCAAACTTCACATAAATGGAGTTGGTTTTGTCCTCGGCGTACTCAATCTCAGCCTCGGCCAGCGCCGTTTCACAGTGCGGGCACCAGTATACTGGCTTCAGGCCCTTATAGATCAAGCCCTTTTTCGCCATCTCACCAAAAATCTCAATCTGTTTGGCCACAAAATCGTTGCTCAGAGTCAGATAGGGATGATCCCAGTCGCCGATCACACCCAGCCGCTTGAACTGGGTCTTCTGATTTTCTACATGGGAAAGGGCGAACTGGCGGCAGGCCTCAATAAATTTCACCGGCCCCGCCTCGTGGCGGTTGATACCCAGCTTTTTAATCGCCTGCTGCTCAATGGGCAGGCCGTGGGTGTCCCAGCCCGGCACATAGGGGGCGTAATACCCCTGCAGGTTCTTATACCGGACGATAATATCCTTTAAAATCTTATTCAGGGCATGGCCCATATGCAGGTCGCCGTTGGCATAGGGCGGGCCGTCGTGCAGGATAAAGGGGGTGTTGCCCCGGTTCTTCTCCTTTAATTTCCCATACAGGTCGATCTCCTCCCAGTACCGCACGGTTTCCGGCTCTCGCTGGGGCAGGTTCCCCCGCATTGGAAAATCCGTAGACGGCAGATTGACCGACTTGGTAAAGTCCTGACATTTATCGCACATTCTCTTTTTCGTCCTTTCTTTCGTATTTACAACGCAGGGATGTCAGAAAACTTCCATTTTCCGGCATCCCTTTCATTTTACTCTATTTTGTCTAACATTTCAAGTAGTCCGGCGCAAATTCCCTTGATTCTTGTTTTATAGCTTTCCACTTCAACCTGGACGTTATTGAGTTCATTTCTCTTGGCAAGAATATCCGCATTGATCTGCCGCAGGATATCCTCGGATTTGTTATGGGCTTCACTGATGATATTGTCAGCCCGCTGGCTGGCGTTTTTCTTGATGTCCTCCGCCGCGCCCTGGGCCAGGATAATGGAGTTTTGCAGCGTGTCCTCCATGGCTTTGTATTTCTCTACTTCCTTAGCCATGGACGCGACCTTATCTCTAAGCTCGATATTTTCCTTATACAGCTTTTCATAATCGCTGCCGACCAGATCCAAAAAATCGTCGACTTCGTCCGCGTTATACCCCCGCAGCTTTACGCCGAAATCCTGTTTTTGAATATCAATTGGTGTTAACATGATAATTGCCCCCTATATATATTTTTTGATAACCACATGAAGCCGTTCACTTCTTGTTTTACCGCCCACCTGCGCCAATATAAAGCGCCCATAGCCCTTAACGGAAAGTACATCGTCCCGGGCCAGCTGTTTTGCCGGATCTGCCGCGATTTTATGGTTTACGCTGACCCGGCCGCCTTCCACCAGCTTTACCGCCAGGTTCCTGGATATATGCAGCATAGCCGCCGTTACCGCGTCTAGCCGCAGCGACGCGGCCACCGTGCTGATTTCCTCGTATTTCTGTTCCGGCACCTGGACCTGGCCGCGGCCGACGATCTCGATCCGCACACCCCGGTTGGCCACTTTGGTAATCTGATCCCGGATAAATTCCGCGATATCCTCCGCCGCAAACGCATAGGCTGTGTCGCCGTCCACCAGGATATCCCCGGTTTTTGACCGGTCAATCCCCAATGATAAAATTGTACCAAGATAATCCCGGTGTGTCAACGGTTCTCCATAACTTTTTGTGAATTTTAGGACTTTTATTAAAAAATCATCTTCTGAATAGGGAAGCCATTCGGGAAATACGCCAAAAACCTTCCGCCGCGCCCCGGCATAGCCGCCGAAAAATCCGGTGGTATACCCGCTTCGGTTTCCCATTTTTTCCATAACCAGCTGCTGCTGCGCCTCATCTAAGAATGGGCTGAACCGGGGGCAGCAATATTTATCACAAAGGGTAAACAAGTCCTCCGTTCTGGCCAGCAGGAGCTTTTCCTCGTCTGTCAAGCAATCCACTCCGTTTCCTACAGCAAACTATAACCGCGATATAGGAAAAGGCGGAGCAAGCTCCGCCTTTTTATGTACGCTCCTAAAACATGCTCCACTCAAAATTCCCCTTATTGTTCAGCACCTCGCCCATAATATCCATGTGCGAAGGCGTCGCCAGGAAAATCCCGCCGGAAACCTTTTGCATATTGCCGTCTACACCGTAAACCGTGCCGGCGATAAAATCTACCACCCGCCGGGCCTCATCCGGATCCAAAGCGCCCACATCAATCACAACCGGCCGGCGCATTTTCAGCTCGTCTGCGACGGTCGTGGTATCGTTAAAGCATTTCGGCTTTAAAATAACGATTTTAGCCTGGCTCCCCTGGCCAGTAATTGGGACCACTTTGCTCTTTTTGGAAAAATGCGGCTGCGGTTTTACATCCTCAACAACTTCATCTTCATAATCCATTTCCTCATCCTCGTAATCTACATCGCCGAAACCCACAAAATCCTTGAGCGCCTCCACAAAACTCATACGCCATATCCTCCCTAAATATCATAATTCCGCAGCCCAAAAATTGCGCTGCCCACGCGAACCATATTCGATCCGTGCTGGATAGCAAACGCGTAATCGCCGCTCATCCCCACAGACAAATACCTCATGTTAACATTATGATATGTTTTTCTTTGGATGTCAATATAAATGTCATTTATGTTAACAAAATGTAATGTGTTAGTCACATTGTCGTTAACTTTGGGCATGACCGCCATCAACCCGCATACCCGTACATGGGAAAGCGCCCCCGCGTGCTCCAAAAGCGCCGGCAGCATATCCGGATGGATACCAAATTTGCTCTCCTCGCCGGAAATATTCACTTGGATCAAAATATCCATCACCAGACCGTGCTTTTGCGCCTGCCGGTCAATTTCATCCATCAGCTTTATGGAGTCCACAGAATGGATCATGCAAACCTTATCAATGATATATTTCACCTTGTTGGTCTGCAGGTGTCCGATCATGTGCCACCGCACGGGATCTACCCGGTCATATTTTTCTAAAATTTCCTGCGCCTTGTTTTCGCCAATGTCTGTCACACCGCAGGCAATGGCCTCGTTGATCATCTCCGGCGGATGGGTCTTGGTTACGGCAACGAGGGTAATGTCCGCCGGATTTTTCCCCACAGATGCCGCCGCCTGAGCAATCGTTTCCCGGACGGTCTGCAGTTTTTCTCCTATAGTTGACATAATATTCTTCCTTTCTGCCTATTATGTTAACAAAATTATCCAGATGCCGGCGTATTGGTTTTTTCTCCCAAAATCACCCGGTCTCCGATCGTCAACAGGTTCTGTTCCCCGGAAACCGCCTTGACAATCGCCGTTTCGGTCTGAGAATCCGTATATATAACCTCGCATTTTTTGAAAACCTCGCCCATGCCCTTCTGCACCATAACGCCTGTCTGGCCGTCCTGGACCCGGATGGCGTGGACCGGGATCTCAAATCCCTCATAGCTTGCTAAAATGATCTCTGCTTCGCTTTCCCGGATGGAGAATACGCCTTCTGAATACCGTTCGCTTTTGAAAACGACCACCGCCTGCTCCCCCTCCGGCTCCTCAGCAATGCGGACCACCTCCACTGGTGTCTGCACACCGGGGATCTTATCAAACCGGATCTCCGCGCTGGTTCCGGTTTGTACCCCCTCCAGATCCTTTTTATTAACCAGCGCGATCACATACCAGACATGGTTATCGGCCACCTTGCAGATACTGTCCCCAATATTGGCGATATTCTGGGTGGTACTCCCCGTATTAGGCGCCGGAATGTTTTTAAAATCCTCCACAGTATATTCCATAATTGTATCCGGGGTCAATATTTGCTCAAGCCCGTCGATAGCCGTAGAAAAGATCCCGGAAATCTGGGAATAGATATCCTCCTTGGCCTGGCCGATCTGGCCCTCGATCTGGGTCCGCTCCTGCCGGAGCATAGCCAGTGTGTTTTCATCGCTGGGCGCTTCTCCGGACTGGATCTGGTTGATCTGATCCTTATATTCCGTCATTTTGGATATATCGTTCGCAAACGCCGCCTCCACAATTTCCGAACGTATATTTTCCAGCCGGTTCTCATTGGTGGACGCATCCGATACATAAAGCTCGTTTTCTGCCTGATCCTGTTCAATCTGCTCAATTTTTTTATCAATATTATTTAGTTCCTGCAGTGTTTCTTCGTTCACCTGTCCGTGATAAACCGCAGAAACCAAGCTGTTTTTACTGACCCGGGCGCCCTCGTCGGCATAGTGGTAGACCGTACCGGCCGCCGGCGCCTCGTATACGCTTTCGTTCCGGATAATATACGCCTGGCCGGCAAAGCTTTCTTCCCGTTTGGTCATTTGGACTTCCTGTGTATCAATAGGCGTCCGGACGTACCGCACCCCATAAAAGGCAACGGCAGCAAACACAACGCCGATTATAACCAATAAACTGCCCTTTCTCATTCCAAATTACTCCTTGTCACGGGCGTCAGTCCTGCAGCATCAGCTGGATCATATCCCAAACAGTCAGCTTCCCCTCATCTGTTTTCGTAGAAAAGGGAACTAAAATATCATCTTCGCCCAGTTCTAACTCTTTCCAAATCATATGCAGGTTTTTTTCCAGCTCCCGCTTTTTCAGCTTGTCTGTTTTCGTGGCGACAACGATCACACCCTCCTGGGTATATGCCCGGATCCAATCCAGCATCATGTGATCATCCGCCGTAGGCTGATGACGGCTGTCGACTAAAAGGATGATCCTGCGGAGTTGCTGCCGGGTCTTTAAATAATCCTCGATCATGCCGCCCCACTTCTCAATCTCCGCTGCGGACCGGGCCGCGTAGCCATATCCCGGCAGATCCACTAAGAAAATCGTATCGTCAATATTGTAAAAATTGATCGTCGCGGTTTTGCCTGGTGTGGCGCTGACCCTAGCCAAGGCCCGCCGGTTCAGCAGCTTATTGATTAAAGAGGATTTCCCCACGTTGGAGCGCCCCACAAAGGCAAACTCCGGCATTCCTGTATTGGGGTACTGTTCCCGGCGCACAGCCGATACGGTCAATTCCGCGTTATGTATATTCATTTTTGCTCTCCTTTTCAGTTTTTGGCTAAAGCAAGCCGCAGCACCTGCGCTGCGTTGCTGACCGGGATAAATGTAATATCATCCTGGATCTTATCCGGAATATCTTCGATGTCATTTTTATTCCCTTCAGGGATAATCACCGTTTTGATCCCGGCCCGGTACGCCGCCAGAGATTTTTCTTTCAGCCCGCCGATGGGCAGCACCCGGCCCCGAAGGGTGACCTCGCCAGTCATAGCCAGATCCCGGCGCACCGGGCGCTTGGTTAAGGCTGACGCCACCGCCGTGACCAGCGTGATCCCAGCCGAAGGCCCATCCTTGGGCACCGCGCCCTCCGGTACATGGATATGGATGTCGCTGTTTTTATAAAAATCGTCCCGGATCCGTAAATCCTTGGCGGCGGAGCGGATATAGCTGACCGCCGTCCGGGCGGATTCCTTCATCACATCGCCCAGATTCCCGGTAAGCTCTGTTTTCCCTGTCCCGGGCATAATGTTTGCCTCCACTGACAAAGTGTCGCCGCCGACAGCCGTCCAGGCCAGTCCCCGGACAACGCCTACGCTGTCCTTTTCTTCCATTTTGTCAAAGGTAAATTTATGCCTGCCCATATATTGGGGCAGCGTACGGGCGGTCACCTTCACACTTTTCCGGTTCTCCGTCAAAAATGCCTTGGCAATTTTCCGGAATAGCCCCGCGATTTCCCGCTCCAGGTTCCGGACGCCGGATTCCCGGGTATAGTACCGGATCAGATCCAGCACCGCATCGTCCTCAACACTGACCCGCTTCCCTTTCAGCCCGGTTTTTTCCAGCTGCTTAGGGATCAGGTACCGGCGTACGATCTCAAACTTTTCCTCCTCGGTATATCCGCTGACCTCGATCATCTCGATCCGGTCTAAAAGCGGCGCCGGAATGGCGGAAACCGTATTGGCCGTAGCGATAAACATCACCTCGGACAAATCAAAGGGCAGCTCTACATAGTGGTCCCGGAAGGCATGGTTCTGTGCGCTGTCCAATACCTCCAAAAGCGCCGCCGACGGATCCCCTTTAAAATCCGCCCCCATTTTATCCAGCTCGTCTAAAAGCATAACGGGATTGCTGCTTTTTGCCTGGGCCAGGCCGTCTATGATCCGTCCAGGCATAGCGGCGATATATGTTTTCCGGTGTCCCCGGATATCTGACTCGTCATGAATTCCGCCTAAAGACACCCGGACATAGTTCCGGTTCAAGGCCTCCGCGATGGACCGGACAATAGATGTCTTCCCTGTTCCCGGCGGGCCCGCCAGGCATAAAATCGACCCTTCCCGGCCGTTAGTCAGCGTATGTACCGCTAAATGCTCCAAAACCCGCTCCTTTACCTTCTGCAGGCCGTAATGATCCCGCTCTAAGATCTCCGCCGCCCGGTTCAGATCCAGGTTCTCTTCTGTTTTTGTATTCCAAGGCAGCTCCAGCACCGTGTCCAGATAATTCCGGATCACCGCCCCGTCCGCGGACGCTGCCTGCATTTTCTCCAGCCGGGCCACCTCCTTTTCCAGCTTACTCTGATGCTCCGGCTTTAAATCCAGCGCCGCGATCTTTTTCCGGTATTCCGCAAACTCATCTCCCAAACCGTCTTTTTCCCGCAGTTCCCGCTCAATGACGTTCAGCTCCTCCCGCAGGAAATACTCCCGCTGGTTTTCGTCCATTTTCCGGCGAACCTCGTCGGCGATCTGCTTTTCAATCTGCATGACCTGCGTTTCCTTTTTCAATAAAACCAGCAGCTTTTCCGCCCGCTCATATACGTCAAAGGTTTCCAAAAGCTCCTGCTTAGCCCGGTAGTCGCAGTCGATGCTGGCAGCGATCACATCCGCCAGCCGTCCCGCCTGGTCGGTGGTGATTACTTCGTGAAGCATTTCCGGCACCAGACGCTTGGCATGGGAAAAATAGCGTTCAAATTCCTGATACAGGGTATGGACAAACGCTTCATTGACCAAAATCTGTTCCGAGGGCCGCTCCTCAATTTCCTCCAGGAGCACCTTAAAATACGGGCGTGCTGACAGAACCTCTGTAATCCTGCCCCTGCAGAGCCCTTCCGCCGCCACCCGGGCGCCGCCGCCGGGCATCCGGATAACCTGTTTGATTCGGGCCGTCACGCCCACCGGATAGAGATCCCCGGATTTCGGATTCTCTACGTCAATATCCCGCTGGGCGGTTAAAAATATGATCTGCTCCTCATCCATAGCCTCCTCCAAGGCCCGCAGGGATTTTTCCCGCATTACGTCAAAGCTGACCGGCATTTCCGGAAACGCCACAAGGCCGCGCATAGCGACCATTGGCAAAATTCTCTGTATACTCAAAGTTTAAAACAGTCCCTTCCAAGATATTCGAATTCCCCAGCCTGGTTTTGTTGATATACCAGGCTAGGTATGCGATATTACAGTATATTATATAATGTTTTTCGAGGAATTTCAACTGTTTTAGTCAAGAAAAAGCAAACTTTTATTCCTGTCTCTGGGCGCTGGCCAGCCCCTGCTTTGGTTCTCCGGCGGCGATTTCCACCACTTTTTCCGCGGCGGGCCGGAATATCCGGCTGATGATTTCCTGTATAGACTCCACGCAGACCACCTCGATGGTGTAATCCGCAAACTTTTTCTGATAGTTCTGCTTAGGAATAAATACCGTCTTGGCGCCGGCCCGCTGGGCAGCCTCGATCTTGGCCGCTACACCGCCCACCGGCTTGACCAGGCCCTTGATCGAAAGCTCTCCCGTAAAGGCAAACTGATTGCCCACCGGCTGGCCCCGCAGAGCGGAATAGCAGGCCGCGAACACTGCGGTCCCGGCAGACGGGCCGTCTACCGGCATACCGCCCGCGAAATTGATATGGATATCATAATCCTCCGTTTCGATGCCGTAAATGGTTTTTAAAACGGTCATCACATTGCTGACCGCCGCCTTGGCCGTACTGGTCCGGGTCAGGCTCAGTCCGCCTCGATTCATGGTTTCCCGTTCCATAATCCCTGTGCAGAGTGTCCGGCCCATCTCGTGCTCCGCCGGTTCCGCCGTCACCTCAATAGGCATTAACAGCCCGCTGCCGCCGTCCGCAACTGCCAGCCCGTTCACAACGCCGACCCGTTCTCCTTCCTCGATTGTTTCTCGGCATACCGGCGTATATCTTCCGGTTTCTATGATCCACTCCACGTCCGCCAGCTCCCCGGTCTTTCTGTTTTCCAAAGCCAGCTTGCTGGACAAGGTTTGCAGGATCTGTACAGTATCCCGGCCGTTTTTCGCATAGCTGCAAATCATTTCCCCGGCGCCGGGCGCCAGCGTAATTTCCAGCCTTTGCAGGGCATTGTCTAATATTTTTTCTAGATCCTCTTTTTCCAAAGGATTAAAAAAAATCTCCATACACCGAGACCGCAGCGCCGGCGGCAGTTCCTCCGGGCTCCGGGTGGTGGCGCCCACCAGTCGGAAATCCGCCGGGATCCCGTTTTTAAACATATCATGGATATGCCGGGGGATGTTTTTATTGGTGGAGGAATAATACGCACTTTCAAAGTTGACCTTTCGATCCTCTAAAACCTTTAAAAGCCGGTTCATTTGGATCGGCTGCAGTTCTCCAATCTCGTCGATAAACAAGACGCCTCCGTGAGCTTTAGAAACAGCGCCTTCCTTGGGCTGAGGCACGCCGGCCGGCCCATAAGCCCCGGCCCCTTGATAGATCGGGTCGTGTACGGAGCCGATCAGCGGGTCGGCAATGCTCCGCTCATCATAGTGCATGATCGTGGCGTCTACCTCAATGAACTTGGCGTTTGGACCAAAAGGAGAAACCTCGTTTTTTTTCGCTTCTTCCAAAGCCACCCGGGACGCTGCCGTCTTCCCTACGCCCGGCGGGCCGTAAATCAGGATATGCTGCGGGTTCGGCCCGCAAAGCCCCACCCGGACAGCCTTGACCCCTTCCGCCTGCCCGACGATTTCATCCAGGCTCCGGGGCCGGGTCTTTTCCGTCAGGGGCTGAGTCAGGGTCACCTTCCGCATGGCGTTGAGCCGTTCTAATTCAACTTTTGTATCAGCTTCAATCCCTTTCTGGTCTGCCCGCTGGCTCCGCAGCTGCCCCCAGAAATACAGGCCGATAATCACTGTAAATGAAAATTGGATCAAGCCCAAAATAAAACTAAACATCGCAAATTCCTCCTGTCCATCCTATTTTCTGTCGGCCCTGTTTTTTTATGCTGGTTATAATTAACATGGCTTGCTTTTTTAGCAGCGATTTGGTATAATATCCAATATACGATCGTGCGAAATCTATATTTTGAAACAGGCGGTGCTTGCCGCCGGCGGACAAGCGTAGCGGAAAGTCAGGTTTCGCGTTCAGGCGGGTTTTTATTGCAGTTTATGCCGGCGCAGTCCGGCGGGATGGAGAGTTTTTATGAACCGAGTAGAAAAAGCAAAAGAAAATTTTAAAAAAGGATGTAACTGCACCCAGGCGGTGGTAGGCGCGTACTGTGATTTATTTGGCATGCCCCTGGAGACCGCCATGATCATGGCCGAGCCCTTTGGCGGCGGCTTGGGCCGTATGCGCATGACCTGCGGCGCGGTCAGCGGAATGAGCATGCTGGCGGGCATGAAATATTCTAGCGGCACTAAAAATGATATGGCTGCCCGCAAGCAGGTCTACGCCGCTGTCCAGGCAATGGTTCAAGCGTTCCAGGAAAAAAACGGCACCGTGGTCTGCGCGGAGCTTTTGGGCCGGAATCTGCCGAAGGACGGCGGCGCCAAACCGACGGCCCGGACGCCGGAATTTTATAAAAAGCGACCTTGTTTGGACTGTATCGGCGACTGCGCTATTCTGGTGGAAAAATATTTGCTGGACGGAGAACAGGAATCATGAACATCATTTTTGCAGGCCCGCTTTGAATGGCTGCCGCAGAGGATCAAAAGATCAGGTATGGAAGAAAATCGGGGACGGCCTAAGGCTAAAGCAAAAAAATAAAACGGCGGTTCCGCCGTTTTATTTTTTTATTGAGGCAACAGCGTCTGGATCACCCGATACAGGATCGTCAGAATCCACAGCTTCGTATCGGACAGCCCCAGACCTTCTCCGGTACCGGCCAAAATGCCTTTTTCACAGAAAAACCGGACTGCCGGTTTTGCCCATCCGGGCATATTTTCATCAATGTAATTGTAGATCATGGGCTGCTCCAGGGCCTTGAGCCGATCCTCCAGCGCCTGGATCTTCCCATCATATTCCTGCCGTTCCGCCTTGGTCATTTCCTCTTCCTCCTTCAATTTACTCTTAAACCGCAGCCATGCCGCGTTGTTCCGCACCCAGGGCCGGGGACAGTCTTTTCCGGTCACGTCGTAGTGCCGGATCACACGCTCCGCCGGCACATTATATTTTTGCATCAGCAGCCGCGTCAGTTCCACTACGTTCTGTTCCGTCTGGGATGATATGATGTATTCCCCTTCCAGAATATCTGAACACATTTCAATACCAATGGAATTGTTATTTGTACATTTCCCGTAATATGCATGGCCGCCGGCACCTTGAATCCCGCCGCCGCAGTGCCAGGCCGTGTCCTGATCCCGCACACTCTGCCATACCGACTGCTCATCCACAAAATAATGGGCGGACGTCTTTCGGTTCGCCCCCTGGAAATAATTGCAGTTTCCCCGGGCCGTATCGCCGTTATTGGCGGTATAGTGCAAAACGATATACTGGATCCCGCCCCTCCGGCCCGTCTGGTAATTGCTGGTATGGGCATACTTCGTCTGTATCTCTGCCGCCATACTGTTCAGCTCCTTTCCTGTTCCGCATAATATCCATGCTCTGTGGGCATAACCAGAATTTTATCTTTCAATTCCGTTGCCACATCATTGCCGCCTAATGCATGATATGCGGCATATAGCCGCCGCATACTCTCTTTGGCATAAATGGGACAATAGCCTTTGTCGTTGTAGTGGTTATAGGTCTCAATGATCCTGTCCCGCAAAAGGGCCTGTACGCCTTCCCGCATGGCTCTGTTGCCTCGGCTCTCCTCCTTCTGCCGGCGTACCAGCCTGCGGTAGCAGTACCCCGCCATGCCCGTGGCTGCCAGGAATAGCCAGTCCATCCAGTTTTCCGCCACAAATTGCATCATTTGTCCTGCCATTTTTGTTTTTGAACCCTCCTTTTTTGTTTCTCTATGCAACTATTATACCACAAAAAAAGAAAATTGTCAATATTTACTGATAAAAAATTCTATTATGCAACCACTTGGGAACGCATCAATCCTTCCAGTTCCACCATTTCAATTTTTCTGGATCGGGCACATCGTTTTCCGCAAAATAGACCGCTGTCCGATAGACATACAATACGCACCGGTCCAGCTGTTTCTGATGCAGCGTACAGTCCCGCTGGTACATCTCCTCCGGATCCTGCCCCCGCAGCTCTTCCACGGAACGATACCCCAACTCCCGCAAATGCCTGCACATATTTTCTCCAACACCGGGAATCTTCAACAAATCAGTCATCCCATTTCCTCCCTCGGATATAAGCGAAGGTCTTGGATTCGCCGTCTTCCGCCAGCATCCGCAAAAGCTTTTCAATCAAGGCGCCGGTTTCCGGATGGATGCTGCGGGAATCTTTTCCCCGCAGAAAATATTCTAACGGATAGCTGTCTGTATATTCTTTTCCCCGGTATATTTTGCTGGCTGCCACCCGGTCGCAGAACATTTCAATAACATACCGCTGGGGCATCCGCACCGGGGCTACCCGCCGCAGCTTTGGATTATAATCCGTCCAGTATTCAAAATGGTGCTTATTCCGTCCCTTGTGGTGAAGCCAGGCTTGAGAATAGCCGTAAACCGCCCGCTCGCCTTCGTTGGGACTCCGGGTACCCTGGTAAAACCGAGCGCCGGCCAAAAATTCAGTTGGGCTGTATTTGGATAGGTCGTGCCGCAGCCCCTGCCAAAAAATTCCGGCACGATAGCAGTGCCGGATCACCATGTGCCGGTGTTTTGTAATCGTAATCAAATGCTTGATCGCTTTCATATCGTATTCCATCCCGCAAAAAAATCTGTGAAAGCCATACTCTCACAGATTTATTATAGCCAAAATCCCTTCCGATTGCAAGCCTAAAAATTTCCGCCGTTCCAGCCCCAGTCTTGACAGGCTGTATACTGCACATAGATCCGGGCCGGGTCGATCTCCAATACGTTTTGGAGGATTTCTGTAACGGCGGCAGTCATGTTTTCATATGCCGCCCGGTCGGCGCCGCCGAACAGCTTTACCGCCACAAAAGCCGCCGGCGCTTTGCCGTCCCCTTGAAAATACAGCCGGCAATGATCCTCAAAATTCAACATCAGCCAGCTTTCGCTTTTGCCGGGAATCGTCTCAATGGCTTTCCCCAGCCGTTCTTTTAATTCCAGCTCCTGAGCCGGGGAAATTTCCCGGTTCGTTTTGGTTTCAATATATGGCATACCGCTCCTCCTATCTTTCAGGCAGAATCTCGATCCAGTAGCCATCCGGATCGGCAATAAAATAAATCCCCATGGCCTCGTTCTCAAAGCAGATACACTGCATTTCTTTATGCTTTGCGTAGGCTTTCTGGAAGTCATCCGTGGTAAAGGCTAAATGGAATTCATTGTCCCCCAGGTTATAGCTGTCCTTACCCCAGTCCCGCAGCCATGTCAGCTCCAGCTGCCGTCCAGTCTGGCCGTCTTCTAAGAAAACAATGATAAAGCTGCCGTCGTCATCTGTTTTCCGCCGAATCTCAGAAAGCCCCAGGGCTTCCTGGTAGAACTGCAGAGACCGGTCCAAATCCGTTACGTTAAAATTATTATGCGCCAGTTTAAACCGCATCGCCTTTCCTCCTTTTTTGTATAGGCAAAAAGGGAAGCGGCAAAGCCGTTTCCCTTTTCATTTAGATCAATACATACCGCCCATGGCGCCCGGATCCATTGCCGGCGCGGGTTTTTCCGGCTCCGGCTTATCTGCGACCAGGCTTTCTGTCGTCAGAACCATGGCCGCAACGCTTGCAGCGTTCTGCAGCGCGCTTCTGGTCACCTTAACCGGGTCTACAATCCCCGCCTGGATCATATCGACATATTCCTCTGTCAGCGCATTATAGCCAACTCCGGCTGGCTGCGCCTTTACCTTGTCAACAATGACAGACCCTTCCAGGCCCGCATTTTTGGCAATCTGCTTCACTGGCTCCTCTAAAGCCCGCAGAACGATCTGCACACCGGTCTTTTCATCGCCTTCCGTTTTTTTCATGAGTTCTTCCACAGCAGGCAGGGCGTTGATATAGCTTGTGCCGCCGCCGGCTACGATACCTTCTTCAACAGCCGCTTTCGTGGCGGACAAGGCGTCCTCAATCCGCAGCTTAATTTCCTTCATTTCCGTTTCGGTAGCAGCGCCGACTTTGATTACCGCTACGCCGCCGGCCAGCTTCGCCAGCCGCTCCTGCAGCTTTTCCTTATCAAACTCGGAGGTACTGTTGGCGATTTCATTCCGGATCTGGCTGACCCGCGCCTTGATTTTGGCGGAATCCCCAGCGCCGTCTACAATAATCGTGTTTTCCTTCTGGATCTTAACCTGCTTCGCACGGCCCAGCTGATCCATCTGGGTATCTTTCAATTCAAGGCCAAGTTCAGAAGAAATTACCTGGCCGCCGGTCAGGATTGCGATATCCTCCAGCATAGCCTTTCTCCGGTCGCCAAAGCCCGGCGCCTTGACGGGTACGCATACAAAGGTGCCGCGGAGCTTATTCAGGATCAGGGTGGTCAGCGCCTCGCCCTCTACGTCCTCAGCAATGATCATCATTTTCTTGCCGGCCTGGACTACCTGCTCTAAAAGCGGCAGGATCTCCTGGATATTGGAAATTTTCTTATCTGTGATTAAAATCAGCGCGTCATCTAAAACGGCCTCCATCTTATCGGTATCGGTTACCATGTACGGCGAAATATAGCCGCGGTCAAACTGCATACCCTCGACAACCTCGGAATAGGTTTCCGCCGTTTTGGACTCTTCAACAGTAATAACGCCGTCAGCGGTTACCTTTTCCATGGCGTCGGCAATCAACTGGCCGATTTCCTCATTGGCCGCAGAAACAGCCGCAACCCGTGCGATATCCTCTTTGCCGGATACCTTTCTAGCCTTTTTCACCAGCTCGTCTACCGCCACGTCAATAGCCTTTTGAATCCCCTTGCGCACGATCATGGGGTTTGCGCCGGCAGTTACGTTTTTCGCGCCCTCCCGGACTAATGCCTGGGCCAGCAGGGTTGCCGTTGTTGTTCCGTCGCCGGCAATATCGTTAGTCTTTGTAGCGACTTCCTTGACCAGCTGCGCGCCCATATTTTCAAAGGGATCCTCCAGCTCTACCTCTTTCGCGATGGTCACACCGTCGTTTGTAATCAGCGGTGCGCCGAATTTCTTATCCAAAACAACATTTCTGCCCTTCGGGCCCAATGTAATCTTGACGGTGTCCGCCAGCTGGTTGATGCCGCTCTGGAGCGCCCGTCTTGCTTCTTCACCAAATAAAATCTGCTTAGCCATATCTTCTCAACCTCCTGCAATTATTCATTCACTGTGGCCAGGATGTCACTCTGGCGAAGAATGGTATACTCTTCGTCGTCCAGCTTGACCTCTGTACCCGCGTACTTAGAAATCAATACACGGTCGCCTACCTTGACTTCCATAACGATCTCTTTCCCGTCTACCACGCCGCCGGGGCCGACAGCAACGACTTCAACGACCTGGGGCTTTTCCTGGGCCGCGCTGGACAGGATGATCCCACCCTTTGTGGTCTCTTCCGCTTCCAGCTTTTTGATCACAACCCGGTCTGCCAATGGCTTAATATTCATAAATAACTCCTCCTCGCAGTTTTTTGTTAGCACTCTCTCTCATCGAGTGCTAATATTATTATAACCTTTTTCCCAATATAGGCAAATATTCCTTGCAATCAAAAAATGCAATAATATTAAAATACATTGCATTTTCTTTGATTATCTCACTTTTTTGCCTATATTCTTTGATTTTCTATTTAACTGGTAAAATCCTCAAAATACTGCACACTTTCCTCCAGGTTCAAAAGCTGAATTCCTTCTTCCAGCATGGTTCGGTCCGCCGCTGGAAACATGCTGGTATCCACCGGAGCTTTTTTAATGAGCCGTCGGTTTTCCCCGTCCACTTCATAAAGCCGGAGCTCCTCCTCCTGGGCCTGCAGGAAATAATATATGCCCACATACGGCGTGGCGGTAGGCTCCTCGATTTCCGGTGTGGCGGGGCTGTAAATTTCAACTGCTGGCGGGGGCGTCCTTTCCGCGGTCTGGTTTGGCGCCGCGGGCTGTTCCGTCCTGCCCAGCAAAAGTCCTATCAGCAGGCCTGCCGCAATCAGCCCTGTGCCCAGTAAAACCCGCAAAGCTTTTTTATTGATATATTTTTTGTTTTCGTCCATCTCGCTCCAATCCTTTCCATTTTTATTCCTTTGGCATAATTTTTTCCAAAAAACTCCCGGTTTATTCATAAAATTGTTTTTTCAATTTCATGTTGCAAATTCCAGCATTTTGTACTATAATAAATAGGGTATGTATTCGAGTTTGAAAATGTGATAATGCTATAGATTACCTGAACAAACAGGAGGGATTCTCTTGAAGCGAAAAAGAGCAAGGCCGGAAAAAGCAATTCCAGGCAAAGCACTATTCAAAAAAGTACCTAGAAAACAAGCGTCGCCGGCAGAGCCCAGGCCAAAAAAGCAGAAAGAAAAAAAGCAGCATAAGGTTCTGCGGGGTATCCGCAACGCCGTGCTGATTGTGGTTTTCCTTTCTCTAGTCACCGGACTGGGCGTTGGGACCGGCATGTATTTATCGATCGAAAAAGAAATCAAGGATATGAATGTCCAAAACTTAGCGATCAATTATTCATCCTTTGTTTACTATACAGACAGCGACGGCAATTCCTACGAGCTGGAAAAGCTATTTGATGACGAAAACCGGATCTGGCTGGATTCTAGCCAAATACCGCAGGTCTTGAAGGATGCCATTGTTTCGATTGAGGACGAACGCTTTTATAAACACAACGGCGTGGATATCAAACGGACTGCCGGCGCGTTTTTAGGCTGGGTGAAGGAAAAGCTTGGTTTTGGCTACGCCTCTTATGGCGGAAGCACCCTGACGCAGCAGGTCATTAAAAACATTACTATGGAGAAGGACAGGACGCCCATCCGGAAGGTGAAGGAAATGATGCGGGCAATCGCCCTGGAAAAACAGCTTTCTAAGGATGAGATCCTAACGACTTACCTGAATCTGGTGTTTCTGGCAAATGGCTGCTACGGCGTGGAAGCCGCCGCCAACGTCTATTTCAGTAAAACCGCCATGGAACTGACGCTGCCCGAGGCGGCGATGATCGCCGGCATCACCCAGCGGCCGTCCTATTACGACCCGTTAAAAAATCCGGAAAACGCTTTAGAAAAGCGCAATATCGTCCTGAAAAAAATGTATGACCTAGGGAAAATATCCGAACAGGACTACAAGGACGCCTCCGGTTCTCCGCTGAATCTAAATTCCAGCTACACAGAGATCCGGGCTAAAATTTACTCTTATTTTGTAGACAACGTCATTAACGAGGTAATCGCGGATCTGCAAACAGAAAAGGGGTACTCTGACACCTATGCCAAGCAGGTGGTCTTAAACGGCGGTCTGAAGATCTACAGTACGATGGACCCGGATATCCAAGAAGATCTGGAGGCTGTTTACGAGGATCGCGGGAATTTCCCAAATACCAAGACACCGCTGCAGTCCGGCATGGTTATTATGGATCCTTATAACGGCGAAATCAAAGGTATGGTAGGCGGCATCGGAGAAAAGACGGAAAGCCGCGGGCTCAACCGGGCTACCCAGACCATCCGCCAGCCCGGCTCCTCGATTAAGCCCCTGAGCGTTTACTCACCAGCCATAGATACCGGCAAAATGACCGCAGCTTCTATCGTAAAGGACGAAAAGCTAACCATCGGCGACTGGTCGCCGAAAAATGCTTACAGCGGCTACAAAGGCAATATCCCTATCCGCCGGGCACTGGAAGTTTCCTCGAATACAGCGGCTGTCCGGGCGCTCCAGGAGCTGGGCGTAGATACCGCCTATGACTATATGGTGAATAAATATCACTTTACGACCATCAAAGACTCTGACCGGGATCTGAGCCCGCTGGGGCTGGGCGGCCTGACCAATGGCGTTTCCGTCCAGGAAATGGCGGCGGCTTATTCCGTGTTCGCCAACGGCGGGACATATATCAAGCCCCACTCTTATACAAAGGTCGTGGATAATACCGGTAAGGTGCTTTTGGAAAAGGACGGTAATCCAACCCGGGCTATTAAGGACTCCACCGCCTTTATCATGACTGACCTGCTTAGATCCGTTGTGGAAGGGTCCAGCGGTACCGGGAGACGGGCGAAAATGAGCAATATGCAGGTCAGCGGCAAAACAGGAACAACCAATGAGGATAAGGACAAGTGGTTTATTGGCTATACCCCTTATTATGTGGGCGCCGTATGGCTGGGCTTTGACCAGCCGGCTTCTGTGGCGAAGCAGGGCGTTAGCTCCAGCGCGCCGGTACAGATTTGGAAAATGGTCATGGATCGAGTACATGACGGCCTGGAGGGCAGGGAATTTACCCCGCCGGACAGCGCCAAACGGGTTTTGATCTGCACCAGTACCGGGAATCTAGCTTCTAAAGGCTGCGACTATGCGAAATATGAATATTTTGAGGACGGCACAGAGCCGACTAAATATTGTAATAATCGGGTAGGCCCCGCCGGCGGCGGCTCCGGCAGCTCCGGCAGCTCTACAAGACGGCCAAGCAGCAATACCAGCGGCGACGATGACGACCCGTCTACGTCCCCGCCGGAAACCCAGGATCCAGATGCAGATAGCACTGAGGATCCTGCCGTCACCCAGCCGCCGACGAATATTGACGGGGATGGCAGCAGCGATTCGGAAACCGGCGGCCGCACACAGCCGCCGGCCACCCAGGAACCTGCTCCCACCAGGAGGCCCACCCCAGAGGACGATGAACCGGAAGTACCCCAGCGGCCTACAGCAAATCCAAAAAATGACGGCGCAGCCTCTGACGATGACGTGATTTCTTTAGATGAATAATTAAACCATTCTAGCAAAAACTATTGAAAAGGAAGTGAACGAAGTGGACACAGGAAGTTGTACCGGCACAAAACCTGGCGGGCGGCGCTTATGGAATACAGGACACCTTTTTGTGCCCACACCCGTTCGTTAAGCGTTTTTCCGCCTCACAGCAGAAAGTGAGGAGAGATTGATATGGAAAACACAAAAGCATTACTTTCTCTTTTAGAAGAGAAAAATTACCAGGCCCTGCGCAAAGATTTAATGGATACTCCACCCGCAGACATCGCCATCCTCTTTGACGATCTACCCTCCTGGACACTGCCGCTGTTATTCCGGCTGCTGCCTAAGGAACAGGCGGCGGAGGTATTTGTAGAACTCAGTTCGGATATGCAGGAGCTCTTGATCGATGGGTTCAGTGATACGGAGCTAAAGGACGTATTAGATGAGCTGTACTTGGACGATACCGTAGATATTATCGAAGAAATGCCCGCCAATGTAGTTAAACGGATTATTCGGCATTCCGATCCGGATGTCCGGGCTGGAATCAACGCCATTTTGCAATATCCAAAAGATTCCGCCGGCAGCATCATGACCATCGAATATGTGGATTTGAAAAAAGATATGACGGTCAAGGACGCGTTCACCCGGATCCGCCGGACCGGCGTGGATAAAGAAACCATTTATACCTGCTATGTCACGGATCCCAACCGGGTTCTGTTGGGGCTTGTATCTGTAAAAGACCTTCTGCTTTCGGACTATTCCTGCAAAATCGGGGATATTATGGAACAGAACATTATTTACGTCAATACGTTAGATGACCAGGAAGACGTTGCCCGGCAATTTAACAAATATGACTTTTTAGCCTTGCCCGTGGTGGACAATGAGAAACGGCTGGTAGGCATAATTACCGTAGACGACGCCATCGACGTTATCCAGGAAGAAAACAGCGAAGACTTTGAAATGATGGCGGCGATCACGCCGACGGATAAGCCCTATATGAAGACCGGCGTGTTGGAAACCTGGAAAAAACGGATCCCCTGGCTGCTCCTTTTAATGATCTCCGCCACCTTTACGGGCCATATCATTAAAACCTTTGAGGACGCTTTAGCCCAGGTCATGATCCTGACTACCTTTATTCCCATGTTCATGGACACTGCCGGCAATGCCGGCAGCCAAAGCTCTGTAACCGTCATCCGCGGTATTTCATTAGGTGAAATCGCGTTCCGGGATATTTTCCGGATTATGTGGAAGGAGCTCCGGGTCGCTGTTCTCTGCGGCCTGGCATTGGGTACGGCCTATTTTGTTAAACTTCTGATCTTCAACCGGGCGGATGTCTCGATCATGGTCGCTCTGGTTGTTGGTCTGACGCTAATGACTACTGTATTTCTGGCAAATCTTGTTGGGTGCACCTTGCCGCTTTTGGCCAAAAAGATCGGCTTTGACCCGGCGGTGATGGCCAGCCCGTTTATTACGACCATCGTAGATGCGTTATCCCTGATTATCTATTTCAACATCGCATCTATGCTGCTGCATATTTAGATTTAGAAAGCTATAAAAAGGACGGCCTTTGGGCCGCCCTTTTTCATATCAGATGGGTTTTAATCTTCCTCAAACTGCATACGGAGCTTTTTCAGAGCCCGTTTCTCGATCCGGGAAACATAGGACCTGGAAATTCCTAAAATATCCGCAATCTCCTTTTGTGTCTTTTTTTTCGTATTATTTAATCCATAGCGCCAGTTTAAAATATCAATTTCACTTTTTTTCAGCGTTTTTTCCATGGCCCGGTACAGCTTCTGGATATCCATTTTGGTAGAAATCTCATCAATCACGTCCACAGCGTCCGCCGGCAAAATATCTGAAAATGTCATGTTGTTGCCTTCCTTGTCCGTACCGATACATTCATCCAAGGAAATCTCACTGCTGAGCTTTTTGTTGCTCCGCAGAACCATTAAAACTTCATTTGCTACCCCCTCCCAACGGCTCTTCATCGCCATTGATTTCAGGATACTCGATATTGTCTGAATCTGCGCCAAATAAATACACATGAGCGTTCTTTCCGTCCCATATTACTTTTTTTACAAAGGTACGTAGCGCCGCACGTTTTTCTTCGATATTCATTGTTTCAAAGGAACCAGCAAAGGAACACAGCATATCCCGCAATACGTCAAACTCTTTATCGGACAACTGGTGATTTTGCGTCAGGCATTTTAATTCTTCAATCCGATTTTCAATCCCTATCTTTTTCTGGTGCAATTCTTCAATTTGCTGATTGACATATTCATAGGTGGTCGTACCGTCTGACTGCGCCAATGCCGAAACCAATGCTTTAATCTGTTTTTCAACATCTGCTAATTCTTTTTTACAATTCTCAAGCTGGTTGTCATACTCCTGTCCGCTTTCGTTCATTTGCTTTTTCGCCTTTTCCAACTGGCGGATAAAATCAGAGGAATCGTTTGACAGTTTTTTAATATGCTCGCAAACCAGAGCGTCTAGAATGTTACCATTTGGATTTTTACTGTCGCAAAGCTGCATTCTGCTTTTCTCTTTGGTCTGACAAAGGTAGCTGTAAATTTGTTCGCCGTCTTTGTTGACTCGTTTTGATAACTTCGGGCGCATATAATCGCCGCACTTTCCGCAGAACAGCAAACCCGACAGTAAAGCTACATTGCTCCGTGGCTTGCGGTAGGATTTGGACTTGTTCTGTCCCAGCATTTTTTGAACCTTTACCCAATCTGCCCCGCTGATGATGGGCTTGTGTTTCCCAACTGCAACAATCCATTCTTCCATATCGTTGATTTGGTTTGCCCGTCCAATGGTCTGTGAAGTTTTGTTATAAGCCATGATGCCGCAGGTACCGTCAAATTCGGATTGCTCTGCATAAATTTCAATATCCGCCTGCCGGAAATACTCCCATGCGTCCATATCCGCCGCCATGTAGACAGGATTTAGCAGAATGGATTTAATCGTAAATCTTGTAAAATTCTTTCCGTTCTTTGTAGTGATATGGTTAACAAGCAAGTATGTTTCTGTTTTGGTAAGCGAGTTTGTCTCTAAAAACTTGCTGAAAATCAATCGAATCAGTTCTGCTTCCTGCTCGATCATATCTAATTTATATAATGAACGTGTTTTCCCGTCCGTTGTGGTTTTTTCCACTTTCTCGCTCTTGTAGCCTGTTGGCGTGTTTCCTCCGAGCCATCTGCCGGTTTTAGCGAGTTCGTGCATATTGTCCCGTATACGCTCTGCAATCGTTTCCCGCTCCAACTGAGAAAATACAGATACCATCATCATCATTGCCCTGCCTGTCGGACTTGTGGTATCGAAATTATCCCGAATGGAAATAAATTCAACTTTGCGTTTATCCAGCTCGTCAATGAGTTTTGCAAAATCGCCTGTGTTACGGCTGATACGGTCTAACCGATAACAGATGATGGTACGGATATCTCCCTCGCGCACCTTTTTCATCATGTTAATAAACTGCGGTCTTTGCGTATTACCGCCAGAAAAACCCTCGTCTTCATAAATGTAAATTTCGTCCTCACCAATCTCGGGGAAATGAAGCGCAATGTACTGACGGCACAACTCAATCTGATTTTCGATGCTTTCACCCTTGCCTGTAAATTTGGATTTTCGGGAGTATATCGCCACACTCCTTTTCTCTTGATTACTTGCCATATTGCTTCCTCCAAATATAATCACTATTTTTATAACACCATCATAGCGGCTCTATTTGTATTATAGCAAATAATCTCAGAAAAAGCAAAAACTTTTTTTACGAATTCGCATAAAAAATGCCATGGGAACGGTTTAAATTCCCATGGCAAGCGGTATTCTCATTTTGCTAAAAACCTACTCTGCTTTTTTTATTTTGCAGTCAAACATGATACAATCCAAAATACAATCCTCATTTACATGACAGGGAATTTCGATTGACAGGATATAATTCCTGGTATCCTGCTCTGTATTTTTTTCAACAGACGCCTCTATGACCTCCACGCCCATTTTTTCCAACTCGCCGGTAATTTTTTCTTGATAATCTTTCTCATCCACCCGGCTGATATGCAGCACTTTATATATCGGCGTCCGAAGCCATCTGAACTTCTTATGTAAAAATATCTGCGCTGCTATAATAATCACCGTTGCACAAATCCCAATCGTATACATCCCGGCTCCGATTGCCAAGCCCACGCCGGACGTCGCCCATATGCCCGCTGCCGTTGTCAATCCCGTAATCGAATTTTTATGAACAAATATCATTCCTGCACCCAAAAAACCTATCCCGCTCACAACCTGCGCCGCTATACGTCCGCCGTCTGCACTGCGCGTTCCCGTTTCCAGCGCAGCCGTATCAAAAAAGCCGTATTTCGATATCACCATCATCAGCGCAGCTCCGATTGCCACGATACAATGGGTTCGCACCCCTGCATTTTTGGAACGGTTCAGCCGTTCAAAGCCTATTGCAACTCCGCATAATGCCGCGACAATAATCCGCAATAAATAGAAAAGCTGGTTAAGTTCAAAATTAAAATCCAACATATTGAATCACCCTATCATTCAATCTTTTTTGCCATTCCATTTAAAGGTATACAGATGGTCATAATAAAGATATTCAAGAGAGAGCTTCGCTTGCGCACAGCGTTTTCCCGATAAGCAATATGTTATGATGGTATCCGTATGCTTATCCTTTGCATAGTTCTCTATTTCCGTAAATATTGATGTATGCGGAATGTTGATGGCGCCTTCTATATGCCCTGCTTCATACTCTTCCCTTGACCTTACATCAATCAGCAATGCTCCGTTTTTTACAAGCTCCTGCATTTCCTTGCAGGAAATTTCATTCGGACTCCAATTCCGGTCAAATTCCAAATCTGCATTAATATCTGCCGCTTCGGAGCACACATCACCGCTGATTACAAACACTTCACTATCATGCGGCTCTATCTGCACCTTGATTTCATCTCTGATCTCTTTATCTGTTCCGTTATATATATCACGAATAGAACTCACTTTATATGCAAAGCCCAACTCTTTCATAGAGATTGACATTTCCAAAAGAGTTTCTCCTCTGTTCACAAACGCAACAGCACGTTTTTCTCCTTGTTCCGAATAAAGCTTTTTATACCAGATTTCTCCGATAATCTCACCGTTGTTATTCCTATACTCTTTGATTGCATACGCCTGCAGGCAAAGAGGATCCTGGTCGATGGCTATTAACTCCTTGTTTTTTAATATGTTCAATGTGCTGTCAGTTAATTTTGTTAAATCACAGCCAATCATAAGCGGCGCCGACGCCATACACCACATTATAAAGTGCGTTTTTTCCTCTGTTTCAGAAAGGCCGTTTCCAATCTGCATCATATCCGGATCATTGATATGGCCGGGCTTGCAGTATTTCCGCAAACACTTTATATTATCTATTTGTTCCATAACCGAGCGGAAATCTGGTGTGATATCCGCGCCCGTCCGCCACGAATCGGCTATCCCAACAGCCCATTCTCCGGGGAACATCCACCGGCATATATTAAAAACAATACACCTCCCCGTCCTCTCGCGTATACTGTCAATGATGCTTGCAATCTTTGTATACTGCTCTTTTTCATCTAAGCCAAGGCGCACGCCGCCGCACCAATCCACCTTGATAAAATCAAAGCCGAATTCTTCTAAAAACATGGACAAGTCCTGTTCCTCATAGCCATATAACCCTGTACCTCTGCCATTGCAGCCCTCATTATCATAATAAAAGCCGCAGACATTATCGCCGCCTTCGCTGTAACAGCCCGCTTTAATGCCCTTGCTATGCGCATAATCGGCGATTACCTTTATTCCATTCGGAAAGCGTTCTTTATGGAATTGCAGTCTGCCATCTGCTCCGCGCCCTCCGAAAAAGCCATCATCCATATTGAAATATGTATAACCGCATTCGGTCAGCCCTGTACGCACCAGCGCGTCCAGCTGTGCTTTTAATAGTTCTTCACTGATATTCGTTCTAAAACAATTCCAAGACGCCCATCCCATGATTGGGGTCTTTCTATATATTTTCTTCATAGCGCTGTCCCTTTCGTCTTGTTGCATAGATTTGCGTTTTGAATATTATCATGCTTCCTATTAGCGCAAGAATCGTCTGCGCGGCCGTCATTGCCCCCCATACTCCATTGATACCGAAAGCCCGCGATAACACAAGCAGCAAAACCGGCGTAAGGACAACGGGATCCAAATACACCAATAAATTGGATAATCTCGTATTCCCGCAGGAATAATAATAGGAGCATACATATTTTACCGCGGCTTTGCCCGGATAAGAAAATGCATATATTATAAACCCTGTATTCATCATATTTTGCGCTTCTTCCGATACGGCAAAAAGCCTAGGCATACCTTTTATCAGGAATGGCGTCAAGATACAAAATGTGCATGAAAACACAATCAAAATGAAAGCGGCGCATTTCATAGCCCGCCGTTTGCCGTCTCTGTCCTTTGCACCGATACAATAGCTGATAATTGGCTGTACCCCGTCGCATACGCCCTGAAAAATATAATCAAACGTATATACCGCATAGCTCATAACCGCATATGCACTGACAGCGGCAACGCCGCCATATTCCAGCGCAAAATGATTTGTGCACAGCAATACCAGCGAAGGAACAAAATTCAATCCAAACGGCGCGGAAGCGTAGCGAATAATCTTTGTTATACTTCTCACATCAGGCTTTGCAGACATATCTATCTTTAACGAAGCAATTCCCATTACCGATATAACGGCCTGCGAAATAACGGTGGCCGCCGCGACGCCAATCATTTGAAAGCGTTCGGCAAGCAGTAAATTCAATATAAGGTGCACCGCCAAGCCAATAAAGGAGTATAGCATTGCGCAATATGTTTTTCCGCAGTTCCGAAGCATTACAAGCACGCCCGCTCCAACCACCTGAAAAACTGCACCCAAGCCTATGACTATGGCATAGCTATTGGCATAAACCAACACAGAATCCGTTGCTCCCATAAAAATCAAAAAGGCCTTTGAACAAACCGGGAATAAAATACTCAAAAGGATTCCCACCAACACAATAAAAATGAGTGTTGTGTTCTTCACGCTTTCTGCTTCATGGTTCTGATTGCCGCCGCGCTTACAGTTAAACAAAACCGCTCCGCCGATTCCAATCCCGGTTCCCACCGATACGATAAAGGCAACAATCGGCCATACAATATTGATTGCCGCAAGCCCGGCATCCCCTAAGATATTCCCAATAAAAAAACCATCTATATTTGTATTGGTTCCCACAACCACCATAGCTATCACAGATGGCAGAATATATTTAGATAAATTCAACTGCATATAACTACCCCAGTACACGATTGATTTGTGAAATATCCCTGATTACATAATCAGCGCTTTTGCTTAAGGTGTTCCTGTCCTCTCTGTCTTTGGCAACACCAATGCTTACGCATTTTCCATTTTTCGCAAAAAAAATATCCGTCATCGTATCGCCAACCACTGCAATTTCATCAGGAAACAAATTTTCTTCTGCGCAGAACCTGGAAATATAATAGGCGTCCGGCTTTGATGGATGTATGCCATCATCTGTGTATATCCGATCAAAAAATTCATATATTCCAAGCGTTTTGAGACATTTTTCTGTTATGTAGGCGTCATCCGTCGTAACAAGCGCAAGCAGCTTCCCGCTTTCCTTTAAATCTGAAAACACCTCGGCAATATTATCGCAAGCCGGAATAATCGTACCGTGTTCTATACTGCTGTGAAAAGCCTCTCTTAAAACCCCGCACAGGCGCTGCCTGCTGATTGCGAGATTGTTTTTTTCATGCAAAACCGTATACAACGCATCTGCGATTTGCTCGTAGGTTCCGTAGCATAACATTCCATGTATTCCTGAATAAGCGCCTATGGCGTTTAGCATATCATCGAACAATGAGACGTCTAATTTAAGCGCGTCAATAGTATACTGGACCGCATTTTCGGCAACCGGAACCCAAAACGCCGCAAAATCCATAAGCGTTCCATCCTTGTCGAAAATGATTCCTTTCATATTCATTTCTACAATCACAACCCATTATATCATACAATTTTTATTTTAATCTTATGTTTGGAAATGCTATAAAAGTATAGAACGGGGACAAACCCTCCCCGTTCCACACCAAAGGCCTCTTGCGCAAAAGCGGCCTTATTGCGCATTTTCAATCGAAACAGTCATCGTTTCACCGACAAACGATACTTTCACATTATACTTGCCATCTGATTTAATTACAAATTGCGTTGCGCCGTCCAAGTTGTTTACATGGGTAGGATATCTGCCTTCAACTATTTTTACATAGGACTCATAATCCTCTTGCGTAACGCCTGAAACTGTAATAGAAGCTCCATATTCATCAGATTTTTCTTCTGTAATTTCTCCAAATGTACAATTCGGAATCAATGCAAGATAATCTGTTTTGTCTGTTGGATTCGGCTTGTCAGGTTCTGTGGGATTTTCCGTCTCTGACGGCTTTTCTGTACGGAATGTTTCATACATTCTTTTCGCGATGACCAACGCCTGCTCCCGCGTTGAATTTGCATAAAACACAGCTTCCTGCTCAGGCGTAAGGTTTCGCGGCGCAAACAGATTATTTCCCATCCCTTGAATAATTCCGTTCTCCGCCATAAAATACACGCTGTCTTTTGCCCAACGAGATATGTCCGCATCATCATCAAACAGCTTTTCAGAATGATTGGTTATTTCATTACCACTATAGATCTTGTATATTCTTGCAAGCATAGTTGCCGCCTGCTCACGCGACAGAAGAGAATCAGGCTCAAAGGAATCAACGGTTACCCCACTGGTAATGCCAAGCTCGTAAGCCTTCAAAACCGCACTGTCCTCCGTATCTGTAAACGGATTTTCTGTTGCTTCTATCGCCTTTTCTCCGCTTAACGCTTCATACAACTTTACCGATACGGCTGCAAATTCCGCCCTGTTAATCGGCGCGGAAATATCAACAGCCTGCAAAGACTCCGGAATCAGGTCATAGCTTTCTGCTTTATCAAGCTCAGCCATTGCCCAATCCGACGCGCCGGTATATGCAAGCGCCGGCATGCCGAACGTTGCCGCCGTTAAAACACCGGATAGCGTCACCGCCAAAATAGCCGCAAATTTCTTCATTTCTCTAACTCCTTTCAATTCTGCCGCAATGTCTGAGTTTAACCGCATCAGGCACATGATTCATCTTGTTATTTTCCATAATGAGCCATTCTATATTCTCAGCATCTATAACCGGAACCCTGCAATTTGAAAAATCATTATTCTTAATTATGATTTTGCCATGATAATATTTCCCAGGTTCAATTTCTTCACGCCGCGTTGTAAAAATCACATCGCTTCCCCATGTGCGTCCTTCAATATAGCAGCAATCATCAAATATATTGTTTTCAATACTAAGTTCCCTGACCCCGCCCGACTCATACCAATATGTGCTGTCGCTTTCAAGATCAATCGCTATCCCAGGAACATGAAAATAGTTATTTTTAATGATGACCTTTCCCTTTGCCCCTATCAGAATTCCTCTTGCACGGTTATTTATAAACCGACAGTTTTCAATAATCACGTCAGGATAAAAGTCAATGCTGTCAACGAGGTCGCCAACCTCAAATCCGTCTGTTCCGTCTTCTAAAAACAATCTGGTGCTTTCGATATTCAACACATCCACACGGGCAACCGTCGATGCTTTATACGGAATTAGGCTCTTTCTGTTCAAAGCCTCAATGCGGCAGCCTCTTTCAAATAGTTCAAGTCCCCGGCACTGGTAATGCGCATACTTTACAATAATTGATTGTTCATCCTTGGCTATAATCTTCGTAAATACGCCATGGACATTCACACCGTCATCCAACTGATGCCGGAAATGGCCTCCGCTGCTGCATCTCCAAGCATTTTATCAAGCTCGTCAATAGAATATCCTTTTTTACCCATAAGCCGTTCTTCCTCGGCTGCAATGAGTTCTTCCCTTAATTTCAGCATTTTTTCACGCCTTGAAAATGCCTCAATATCCATGACAACCAAATCGCCCTCGCCGTTTTTGGTAAGATATACAGGCTCGCCTGTGGTTTTGCAGAAATTTGAAATATCATTATAGTTGTTTCTGATTACTGCTGACGGTCTGATATTCATAAAATCAACTCCATATATTAAAATTATATTTTTATTATACTGTTTTATTGGTATAATTATACTACATCTTTTTAAAAGTGTCAATACTTTTATGGTCTTTATATATGTTGACGTTTCAACAAATACAAACCAGACAGTTTTATCAACTTTGTAAACAGCTATTTTCGCCGAACTGTTCGGATTTAACCGGTCCGCATCTTTTTCGTCACATGCGCCCGCGTCCACATTGCTATTCCTATATGCTCTGCAATAGCCCACGTTCCTGCAATTTTTCATAAGCTCAGCTGAACCACCCCTCCCCGGTTAGATGGAACCAGCAAATAACCATACCCAGGTTCCTCCAAGGCTTTATCAACCGCTTTATTTTTCAGTAAGCTTTTCGTTTTTGCGCTCTGGGTGGATACATGCCCATAATTCCTCCAAAGAATTTCCTGCCACAATTCACCATACCGCCGCATCCTATACTGTTTCAACTTTTTCACTATTTCTGCAAGCCTGCCGGCATATATCTCGCAAAACTAAAAATTCATAATCAAAACACACCAAAAATCATTTTTACTCCTGCATTCACACTAGTGTGCAATTTTTAATTTT
>CBCTZG010000001.1:0-98438 GCA_965151315.1 uncultured Clostridia bacterium | reverse complement strand
TACATCCATATATCCTACCTGATAACAGATATCTTCGATCTTTCCCCCCTGGCGGATCAGTTCCGCCGCTTTTTCCATCCGGGTTTCGATCATGTATTCAGACAGCCGCTTGCCGGTAATTTCTTTAAAGATCCGGCCTAGGTATGTACTGTTCATATTAAAATGATCGGCAATATCTTTTTTTAAAATTCCTTTGTCATAATTTTCGCCGATATAGGCGATTACATTATTGACACAAGTTTGCTTTGCTCCGGGTTCCTGCTCCACATCCTGGGCAGCCAGAAGCTTTTTCTTTTCCGAGGAATCGATCAGATCCGCACAGCTGCCCCGGAACAGCTGTAAAACGGTAGCCCGGCTCCGGGAAACAACGCGGGCCCTGAGCCCGATCGCTTCCTGGATCTGCGTTTGAATCAATTTATCCTCAGCCGGGGCCTTGCCGTTTTCCAGCATGACCAAAAACTGATACGCGCTGTCTGTGTACCGGGTCAGCATGACAAAGCTTTTGCCGTAAATAATGCTGATGATATTGGTGATCGCGTTTTTAAACATATCCAGGTCATAGTGCCATGTATGCTCTAAAAACTCTGGCAGACCGTCGAGCTGAAGCTTGATACATTCGCATTCTGCAGCCGCGGGCGGAATATCCGCGCATTTTGCAAACGCCTCCGCCAGTTCCGTTTCTGTAGGATACAGGCCGCATAGCAAATTATAAAAAAACATTTCCCGGTCGATGGCCCTGGTCTCCGTGTCCCTGCCCGCGTCCCGTTTTTCAAATCCTGCCCGCAGCCGCTGAACCACCCTCCGGAATTCTTCTATGTCCACAACCTTTAAAAGGTATTCACTCACATTATAGCGCATAGCGTCCCGGGCATATTCAAACTCTCCATAACCGCTGACGATCACCACCTTGATCTCTGGCTTCTGCTCATAGATAAACCGCGCCACGTCAATACCGGAAACCTCCGGCATTTTAATATCGGTAAAAACCGCGTCTACATCGTGCTCTTGCAGATATTCCATGGCCTCCCGGCCGCCGCTGCAGCTTTTTACCACCTGAAAGTCCGGCGCCAGATCGTTAAAATACCGCTTTAACGTTTCCCTGGCAATCATCTCGTCGTCGATTATCATTACTTTATACATTTCTTAAATTCACCTTTATTATGCCAAATCCAAACAATGATCCTGTAAGATTATTATAGTTTGCTGTACAATTTGCATAAAGGGCAAAACAGAACTATCCAGGGGGCTAAATTTGACTTTTTGCCGTTTATTTCCAAAGCCTGTCCTGTTTGATTTATGTATATTCAGCCGCAGAGCCTGGTATTCTAACATTTTTCTCAATATATGGGGTTTCTTTCCATTCAAAAAGACCAGCCCTTCGGCCGGTCTGATCATTGTATCAACCATTCTATTCATATAATTTCCAAAGCATTGGCGTCCGGCAGCAGCGGGAAGCTTTGACAAACGGCGTCCTGATACCAGAACGCCACGGATGAAATATCGTCCTGCAAAGGCAGATATCGGCCGTGGGGTTTGAAATTCCTGTGAAACTGCCGTACATATCATTACCTGCTTTCTGGCCTCGGCCCATTATTCTCTATTTACGCTGACGCCGCCATCTCCCCCGGCAGTCAAACCTTGTCCGCTTTTTCGGCTATGGTCTCGTTTTTTTTGATTCAGTATACCAAAAAATTTTATCGTTTCCCGCCATTCGGCTTATCCCTTCCATGTAAAAATAGTCTCCATATATAAGCCCCACATTAACATTTTCATTTGCCGGGAAGTTTCCTGTTCCGCAACGTAGAATTGACTGTTGTGCATCGTCATCAAGATTTGCGTAATTCTCCGTCAGGCTCTTCAATATAAGATACGCCTTTTCAGAATACATATCGCTTTCTGCGCGCGGAAGATGCTTCGAAAGCTCCAGCAGGCCGCATGCTGCACAGGCTGCTGCTGATGTATCACGGGGGGTTTCTTCGGTACGTTCTACCCGAAAATCCCAATGTGCCACATAGTCCTCCGGCAAATTTGCCAAAAAGAAATTTGCTACTTTTTTGCAGCACATAAGCATTTCTTCAGATTTGAAATATCTGTATGCAAGCGCCAACCCGTAAATCGCCCAGGCCGCTCCGCGTGACCACGCGCTATCGGCCGCTGAACCCTGACCTGCAAGCGATTCTATAAATTCACCGGTTTCAGGATTAAACAATACGATATGATTAACTGAACCATCGGAACGCACAAAATATTTAAGCACAGTATTTATATGCGCCTCAGCAATATGTGCAAACCGGGGATCCTCCGTTTCGTTAGCTGCCCAATACAGTAATGTCAAATTCATTAGGCAGTCAATAATAGCCCCGCCTATATTCCTGTTCCAGGCGCGTATAAAATTACCTTTTATATTAAATCTACCTGCCAAATAGTTTGACACCTTCAAAAGGCGCAACCGGGATTTTTTATCTCCGCTGAGCTTATAATTTGCTCCCGACGAGAGAATCCACATAAAACCCACATCGTGATGCAGCAACTCATATCTATCAAGAGCCTCATCCATTTTTTTTCAATTTCCCTTGCTATGTCGGCAAATTTTTCATCCTTAGTCTGCTGATATGTCATCCACAAAATCCCAGGCCAGAAACCGCTTGTCCACCAGTCAGGGTTTTTTTCATCAAAAACCCCGCATTGAGTTGCATGTGGAAACCTCGCTCCGATCTCTGGAACGGTTTTTTCCAGTTTATTTAATATACGCTGCATAGTATCTCTACCAAATTTTATATAATTCATTTCTCCTCCTGTTTAAAAGCCTGTATTCCTTTTATTTATCTTTTTTTAAATGTAATACAACCGCACTTCTGTCTTCACCCTTTACAGATAATACCCGGTTTTGAATGCGATATGCGCTATCATACAATGAATCGCATACGATGTAGTTATCCTCTAACTGTATCTCAACAGCATCCGAAGCGTCAAAAAAATGACATACCACCAAAATTTCGTCACGTTTTTTGGAATATCTTACAACCGCTTGACTTCCCTTAAGATTGCGGTAATTAATATCAGAAGTCCTATGTATACAGCTTCTGCCATATTGAATAATATGCGAAACCTTTTGATAGAAGTTCTCGGCACAGATAAGCATATCATACTGCCAATCTTTAAGCTTATCTATATGTCCCGACCAACAAATTCTGCCTAAAAACCCCGAAGCAATCACATAGGTGAGATGGTTTTTACTAAAACTATCCTTCAGCACACACCAAATCTGAGACTGGCGCGGAGAAATAAGGTAATGCAGGTTCGCGCCGATTACTGGAAGCTCCATACATTCATGGGCATCCGAAAACGAACTCATAGCGGAAACACTCATCATTTTAGGCTCAAGCCTTGCTCCGCCCGACGCACAGTTTTCTATAATTATATCAGGTATTTCACGCTTTATCAGTTTAAAAAACTCGCAGACCCCTTTCATATGCTCATTCAGCCCCTCCGCAAGGCTGTCCGAGCCATCACAGCCAATACCAATATTTGCATTGTAATCAACTTTTAAATATCCAATATTGTTTTCTTTTAAAAAATCTATAACAAGTTCTGAAAGACGGTTTATAACCTCTGGTTTTCTAAAATCATAAAATTTTGTGGCCTGCACATTGCTTGCGGCATTTTTTATGGTTACACCGCCCTTCTTTAGAAAGAACCCGTCGTATTGATCATCAAAACATTGCGAACCGTCCCGGACTGTTTCAAACTCCATCCATATTCCGGGAACCATTCCGAGTAACCGTATCTTGTCTGCATAAGCCTTTAATCCATTCGGGAATTTGGCCGCATCAACACTCCAATCACCCAATTCGCGATTTTGCCATCCTGCATCTGCAACGAAATACTGAACCTTTGTGCTTTGAAGTTTCTCTGCAATGGCAAGGAGCTTTTCTTCCGAGCTGTTTCCCCAGTGTGTCACCCAATCATTAAATATAATTGGCATCCCTTCTTCGCCATAGGCTTCAATATCACGGTTATTCATTTCAAGCAAGTCGTTTGAAACTTCATCAATACCTCCCTTTGCTACAGCTGCATATGCAACAGGCGTTTCAAATTCCTCTCCTGGAAAAACTTTCTTTTGCCATGCGTCAAGCTTAAAATCTCCTAGTCCAGCTGAAAGCGACAGCGGGTTTCCGTATCGCGAAAGCTCTATTTGCCATGTCGCGTTATGCTTCAGTTTAATTCCCCATGTACATCCGTTTTCTTCATCTTCAAGCGCAGCATAAGGAAAATATCTTCCAACCATTTTAGAGCCGATTGAACCAATTTTTTCACATTCAAACGAACCGCCCCAAGACTTTTCCATGTTCATATCCGGCAAAGACCGGCATACATGCTTCCCTTCAGCGGACCAACCACTTTTAAAATAATGGTATCTCAGGCTGTTTGAACCGTCATCCTCACACATAGGGCAAAGTCCGTCAAGAGATACGGAGCTAATCATTTCAAGCACAAAATCCCTCTCCGATATATTCGCAAAAACAGATTTAATCTCAAATCCATTTTCCCCCTTATAATGCGTAAGAATATGTCTGACTTCATACCCTTCGTCAGCGCTCAATATTGTTGTGATGACTTCACAATTCTCTGTAGTTTGTATTGTTTGTGCTGCAAATTTAAGCTGTTTTGTACTTTGGCTGAGTTTTAAACTGTTTTCATACATTGGTGTGCAGTGATGTGACAAATGCAGATGGACGATCGAACCCGGATACCAGTCAAGGTTATTCGGGAACCCTTCGTCGTCTATCTTTTTTGTATAGTAGTCATCCCTGATCCGGTTTTCCATGCCGTTTGGTATTAATAGCATAAATGTACTTTTAGTATCGTCTATTATAATATAGCGTACCGTTGTTTTTTCAAATTTGTACTCATAAAAAGTATAGTTCTTTATTTTTCCACTTATCTTTTTCATAATTTAACTCCCCGGCTAAATCCGTTGTTTAGCGGCAGCTCAAATATTTACCGTCACATGACATACGGGTTTATCCGCACGAACAATTTTTCCGTCAACACTGCCGCAGTCAACAACAATTTCATCTATACCTGTATTATTATTTATTGTTATAATATATACTGTGCCTCTAAACTTACGTGTAACTGTACAGTTTTTTATATCCTTACTAATGCACGGTTCTATTCTCAATCCGTTAAATTCGGGACGAATCCCTAAAATATACTGGGATACCGTGTAGTAATTCCATGCCGCCGTTCCGGTGAGCCATGAATTCTTAGCTTCACCAGCATTTACTGCATCTCTTCCCGCAATCATTTGTGAATATACATAGGGCTCAGTACGGTGGATTTCAGATATATCCTCCAGATACGAAGGCGCAATCTTCCTGTAAAGTTCCATTGCTCTGTCTCCACGGCCTAAAACAGTTTCCGCTATCATTATCCATGGATTGTTATGACAAAATATTCCTGCATTTTCCTTGTATCCCGGCGGATATGACGATATCTCGCCAAGCTCAGTATGGTATTCTTTATACGGCGGATAATTAAGCACGATTCCGTATTCGCATTCAAGATATTTTTTTACGCTATCCAATGCCTTTTCTGCTCTGCCGTCGTTCTCACCTATACCCGCCATTACACAGAAGCCGTTTGATTCAATGAATATTTTCCCTTCTTCACACACCTTAGAGCCGATCTTGTTTCCGAATGCGTCATACGCTCTTAAAAACCATTCTCCGTCCCATCCGTATTTATTTATGGATTCAGTCATTTTATTAACGTCTTCTAAAATATTATTTGCTTTCTCCTCATTTCCAAGCGTTTTATAAAGCTCAGCAAATTGCTTGCCTATAAATACAAACATTCCTGCAATCATAACTGATTCTGCAACCTTGCCCTCCGCTGTACCGTATGTCTGAAACGATTCGTCGGGTTCTGTCGAGAAGCAATTTAAGTTAAGACAGTCGTTCCAATCCGCTCTGCCTATCAGCGGCAGACTATGCGGCCCGAGATTGTTTATGACATGTGCAAATGAGCGGTCAAGATGCCCTAAAAGTGTGTCAGTATTATTCTCATTATTATCGAACGGGACCTGTTCCTCAAGTATCCCGAAGTCGCCCGTTTCCTTTATGTACGCGATTGTACCTAATATCAGCCACAACGGATCGTCATTAAAGCCGCTGCCTATTTCATTGTTGCCTCGCTTTGTAAGCGGCTGATATTGATGATACGCACTTCCATCCGCAAACTGGGTTGATGCTATATCTATTATTCTTTCTCTTGCCCTTTCAGGGATCTGATGCACAAAGCCGAGTAAATCCTGATTTGAGTCTCGAAAACCCATCCCCCTTCCAATACCGCTTTCATAATATGACGCGCTTCTTGACATATTAAATGTTACCATGCATTGGTATGGATTCCAAATATTAACCATCCGGTCAAGCTTTCCATCATCCGACCGCACGGTGTATACGCTCAAAAGCTTGTCCCAGTATTCCTTCAGCATTGCAAATGCCTTATCGCATTTTTCAGTAGTATTATACCGTTCAATCAATTCATGAGCCTTATCTTTATTTATTACATTCAGGCTTGTAAACTTCTTATCCCGATCATTTTCGATATAGCCTAATACAAAGATAAATTCTTTTTCCTCCTCCGATTTAAGTGTAACGTTTATCATATGCGAAGCTATCGGATACCAGCCTGAGGCAACGGAATTTTTGGTTTTTCCCGCTGTCACTGCGTCCGGGCTGTCAAATCCGTTAAATGCGCCCAAAAATGAATCACGATCGGTTTCAAATCCGTCAATATCAGCATTCACCGTATAGAAGGCATAGTGATTTCTTCTCTCCCTGTATTCTGTTTTATGATATAGCGCCGCACCCTCAACTTCAACCTCAGCAGTATTTAAGTTTCGCTGGTAGTTAAGCATATCGTCCTGCGCATTCCACAGACAAAACTCCACAAATGAAAATAACCTGAAATCCTTTGTGGCTACCGATGTATTTTTTAATTTTATCCTATGGATTTCACAGTTATCGTCTACGGGAACAAAAAAGGTTTGTTCTGCCTTTATTCCGTTTCTTTCTCCTGTTATTTTCGTATACCCCATTCCATGGCGGCACTCATAAAAATCAAGTTCTTTTTTCACCGGCATATACGACGGTGTCCATACATCTTCGCTATCGTTTATGTAGAAATATCTTCCGCCATTATCAGCAGGGACATTATTATACCTGTATCTTAAAATTCTACGATGTTTTGCATCTTTATAGAAGCAATATCCACCTGCTGTGTTTGAAATAAGCGAAAAAAAGCCGTTAGTTCCGAGATAGTTTATCCAGGGTAGTGGAGTCCTCGGTGTGTTGATTACATATTCCCTGCTGTTATCGTCAAAAAATCCATATTTCATCATATTCCCTCTTTCAAAATTACACCTTATTTAATATTCATATATTCAGTTGGCGTCTGCCCCACATATTTTTTAAACAGCTTCGAAAAATAATGCGGGCTGTTGATTCCCACCATTTCTGCAATCTCATATATTTTATATTCCTTGTTCATCATAAGCTCTGTTGCTTTTTTTATCCGGAACTGATTAATATAGTCAACAACATTTATGTTCATTTCCTTTTTGAATATACGGCTTAAATAAAACACACTGATATAAACATTATGTGCAATATCGTCCAGTGTTATATCCTCAGAATAATGTTCATTAATATAGTCAATAACCATGTGAACCTTCTGGCTGAGAATCTCTTTATTGATTCTGTTGAGTTTATTGACCGTACCCTCGACCATCAGCCGTAAAATCAAAGCAAGATCTTCTTTTTTTCCACACCTATCTATATTATTTTCAAGTTCTGCCAGTCTATGTTTACCTTTTTTATCACCTCTACTTGTTCCTGCGTTGATTTCCTCTATATCCACAGCGATCTGAAAATAAAAACTTTTAAGCTTTAATAAATTTATAGATTCATCCTGTTGGATTTCTGCAATTATCATTTCCGTAATATTTTTTACTTTTTCCATGTCACCTTCTACAATAGACTCAATCAAACAACGTTTCATTACCGCCAATTTCCCAGAAATACCGCTTATCTGTTCTACTTCCATATCACCCCAAAAAATTATATTTCCTATTTGCAGTTGTTTTACACACGAAATCGCCTTTTTGCATTCCTGATATTTTACCTGCAAATCATCTATGCCACATCCATGTGTGCTAATTCCGATATTAAGCTCAATATCATACATTTCTTTGAACCGCAAAGTCAATTCCTGCAGCTGTTCCAAAAGCTTATCCGGCTTAAGCGCTCCATCTTCATTTTTTGTAATCGCCACTGAATTTTCTCTGTCAATTGAAAGAAAATAACTCCCCTCACCCAAATATTTATCCACCATCTCCTTGACTCCATACTGAATCAGATAGTTCTCTTTTTTAGTAATCGTACTTTTAATATTAAATAAGATCATATAAAACTTCTTTATATCTATATGACACATTTCAAGCATAGATTGCGGCTGGTTATCTGTATACTGTATTCCCACACCAAGACATAAATCGCTTATTATCTTTTGCCCTATATAAAAAATTTGTTTCTCTACAGAATCTTTATATTTGTCCAGCTGCGCCCTTTTTTTGCGGTCTTGATCAAGTTGTTCTACGGCTTCATTAATTGCAGCCAAAAGCTCATTCTTTTTTGTGGGTTTTAAAAGAAATTTCATGACGTCCAGTTCCAATGCTCGCCGGGCATATTCAAAGTCGCGGTATCCTGTAAGGATTATGATTTTACAGTCGGGTACAATGCCCTTTATTTTTGAAATCATATCAAGGCCTGTAAGCTCATTCATACATATATCCGAAATAATGACGTCAGGTTCATGTTTCTTGGCAAGCTCTGCTCCCTCAACACCGTTTGCAGCTTCTGCACATATCTCTAACTCAGAGATGTTCTCTGTTATTACCTTCCTAAGCATACGGCGTATTATAGCCTCGTCATCCACTATGAGAATTTTGTACATTATAACACCCCCTCTATACGCAGCCTTATTGTTACCTGTGTATATTTATTTTTTTCACTATCAATATGAAGACCATATTCCTCGCCATAAATAAGCCGTATTCTTCTGTTAACATTCTCAACGCCTATATTCTTATGCGGTGTTCTTTCAAAATACTCGTCATTATTTAATCCGAATCTGTCATTCAGCCTTTTGACCTGGCCTTTATCCATTCCAATGCCCGAATCATATATGCATATCATCAAATCATTATTTTCTATTCTTGTGGTTATCCTAATTGTCCTTTCGCCGTCTCCGGGCATTATCCCGTGATAAATAGAGTTTTCAACAATAGGCTGTATTACAAACGAAGGTATTAGAATATTCTCTGTGTCGGGCGAAATATCCTTCTCAAAATTGATCTTATCCTCAAACCTCATTTTTAGTATATAAATATAGCTGTCAATATGCCTTATTTCCTCAGATACCGGAATAAGCTCATTTGTCCTTCCGATATTCTGATTCAATATATCTGATAATGCTGTTACCATATCACTGATTTCCTGTACATCATTTAATTCTGCCACACAGTTTATAGATTCAAGGGTATTGAACAAAAAATGCGGATTAATTTGCGCCTGTAACATTTTTACCTCTATATCCTTTTGTAAAATCTTATTTCGGTAGTTCTGGTTTATGAGATTTTTTATTTTTGATGTCATAGCCGCAAATCTGCTATATAGAATATCAATATCTACTATGTTTCCTGTGTAGTCGACATTCACTTCCTCCGTTTCTGTCCAGCAGTTCATTTTGTTGATTAGCTTATTTATTGGTATCGTGATACTGCTTTGAATATATGATAATGAATACAGCACGGTCAGCGCCGAGGCCATGCACATTAAAATAATAAACAGTACTAGGAACTTTATGTCCTTAAAGAGCCACTTCATATTTATGCTGGAGCAAATAAAAAACCCCATATCCTCTATTTTCTCATACAAGATAAGTTTGCCATTTTTTTGTGTTCTTCCACTGCTTCTGCTTATATCGATTTCACAAGGCTTTCCGCTTATCACGTACATCTTTCCATCTATATTCGTAATGGCTGAAAATTCATTCATTCCGGATACGTTCCGGTCTGTATTGGCAAATATATTCTTATTGATCTGGAAAATCATCATACCGGCTTCTGCATACGTATATGGATTATAAATTATTCTGGCCATAAATATCTGCTTGACCTCATTGCCCGTTGTATCTATATAACATAACATCTGTCCGTTTTTTTCCCGTGCCCTGCGTTCAATCTCGTCGTATTGGACAGAACCGTGATTACAAATAAGATTTCTGTTCTTTTCCGCACGAAAGGCCTCATCTGCTATCTGCAAGTGAACTGCATCAATTTCAGAATGTGATAAAATAATTCTGCGTATAACATTTTGTATCTGATCCTGAAACATTAGACCGTTCTCATCATAATTATCACCCGTCATCCGGTCAAATACATCTCTGTCATAAATAATGGCCTGAGATGCTCTAAATATATTCTCAGAATGATTTTTAATTATATTCCTTATTGATGCAATAGAGCTATCCGCATATCTTATTGCCTGATTTTTAACAATGGTTGCAGAGAAAACGCATGCTAACACTCCGTTCAACAAAAACGGCACAATTATTTGTAAAATTGCAACCCGCATCATAAACTTGCGGATAGAGCCTCTTTTACCTGTCATTTGTCAATTCCTTTCAAAATATTCCGGCTGTCAAACATAAGCGCCTCTTCCCATACTTCCTCAGCACTTTTTTCATTGCTGATAACCTTGTCAAAGTTATTACATATAACTTTTGTCCATGACATATGGCTTACTACCTCCGAAGGAATTTCCACAGTTTCGTTTATCTTCTGGAGCAACAGCGCCCTTTCCAAGGATATTCCGACCTCTGCGATCGGCGGCTGTAATATTGTTACATTTATCATATTTTTTGAATAATTGAGAAATTTCATTGATAGCTCAGGTGAAGTTATATCCTTTACCAAATCAATAATTTCTCCGTGTTTATTCTCGAACGCCTCCTTACTGATATAATATGTACCATCACCTGCTCCAAGCGGCGTGGTAATAAATTCTGTCTTCCCGCTGATTCTCGGAAAAGCTGTGACTGTTAAGCCCTTGACATAGTCTTCTCTACTGCTGGCAATCATACCCGCAATATCGCTTCCGCCCACCATCATAGCCGTTTCCCCGCCAAGAAACATTTCAAGCTCGGTTTTATAATCGAGCTGGCTGTAATTTTCAGGAAAGGCCCCCAATGCATTTAGCTCACGAACATAGTCAAAAGCTTTTATATAGCAATCAGAAATTTTCCCGTTCTTTACAGGTTTTTCAAGTTCCGCGTTTCCCCCAAGAATTGCTACAAACATTTGATACAGCAAAAGCTCTGAATCCTTAAGGGAAAATGATATAGGAATTACTCCGTTGTTTTTTAATTGTATTACTGAATTTTTGAGTTCCTGGTAATTTTCAGGAATTTTAATTCCATATTGCAAAAAAATATTTTTATTGACATACAAGCAATAAAATTCCATATCCGTAGGGATTCCGAAAATACGATTATTATAAGTTACATCTTTAAGCATACTTCTATCTATTGTATCTTGCCATACTGTATCCGATTTAAATTCATCAGTTAGATCAGCAAGCTTGCCTTTAACAAACAAATCCTTTACAGTTGTATTCGGGGCAAGCGCTAATATGTCGGGGGCATAGCCTGATGCAAAATCAGAATATAACTTTACATAAAACTCATCCCCGCTCATAGATTCATTTACTATATTCAAATTAGGATGGGAATCCATATAATCACGAAAATAATTGTTTAATATCTCGTTTCTTTTATCATAAATTCCCCAGTTATTTAATATTCTGATTTCTGTTTTTTCTTCATATACGATTTTTTCATTCTGGTTTAAATTGATTATGTATATATTAATAGTAGCAAAAATCACAGCAAAAATAAACGATATGGCTGTCAGGATTAAAATCTTTCTGTTTTTTTCCAAATCCAGTCCCCCTCTATATTAATTATCTCTGATTCCTGACACATTCATAACAGGTGTGCAGCCCTTACCTATATCGTTCCATACAAAAATCCGTATACTCTCTCCAGATTCTTCAGGCGTATATTGCCTTAATACATTTGCGCGGCAGCCCTTCTTCCCGAACGCAGGCATTTGCACATCTTCCACAATACATTCTTTCAGTCTGCCTGCAATGTTATAAACACCTATTACCAGTACTATCTTTCTGCTTTCGTTCAGTTTATTGCAGTAGCTTAAACCTGCATATACAGTTTCCGCGCTAGTAAGACTGTCTGCTCTGTTTTCGCCTTTAGGATCTGACCAGAAGCCTGTCTCTAGTATAAGCTCTTTCCTATAGTCTGCTTCTACCCTTAGATCGTCAAGATACATCACTGCGGGATTTTCTTCCGTAATCGTCTCTGCGTCCCAAGGCTCATATGGATCGATACGTATACCCTTTATTTCATTCCAATAGTCACTCTCAAAGCTTCCCATAGGTATGCTTATCTCCTGCCATTCCTCAGTATCGGCAATGTCAACCGTCCATGCGCCAAACTCTTTTGCATTCCACCAGTCCTCTGCCCAGAAAATGACACGGATTTTATTTGTCTGCATATTTTCTTTTTTCAGACTGAATTTTATATATACCGCAGATTTGTTGTATTCGTTAATGGCAGTTACTATTTCTGAGTTACAAAAACGTATTCCTGCAGGAGACGTACATGTTATTTTAAGTATGCCATCCTCCGTCTGCTCCTGTGCAGCGCCTGTCTGCGGTCTGCCTGTTACATTTTGCGGATATCCGTTGTCATAGGCAGTCCACAAAACATCTGTCGCCCTGTCGTCATAATACATATTGATTGATACATTATCAAGATACATATACCCTGGATTTGCTTCTGTAAATGTATCGTTTGTGCCCTTTCCATAAGCCTGTATACGGAGTTCCTTGATTATTCCTAGATATTCGCTGTTTATACCAAAATCTTTGAGCGGTACCGTAATATGTCTCGTCCCATCGGCGTTTACCGCAAATGCGGTTATATCCAAAGTCCCCCCAAAAAACTCCTTATATACTCCCGAAGGATAACAAACCATTGAAATTCTAACCTTGTCATAACAGTTTTCCATACTGATATCAGCTGAAATATATCCGCTTTCGATATAATCGTCTGTAATTCCAAAACCGTTTTTCTCCGTAAAGCATACTCCCGAAAAAGCTTTAGTTATACGGATCTTGAGTTTATTATCATCTGTATATCCTATCACACCCTTATCGACCGCGCGGCAGCTATACCCATCCAAAATTTTACCGCAATAAATCTGCCGTTCAATCCAACCCGAATTTCCTATAACGCATTTGTTGAAAGGCAAATCTGTGTCTGTTATTGGCAGTTCAAACGATGTCTGAACAACTTTACCCGAAATATTTACAAAAATATTTCTTCTTCCGTGCTTGTATAGTTTCCCCGGCGTATATTCAACAGTATATCTTCCATAGCTGTCTGTATTTACTACCTTGACAAAGTCAATACGGTCCGCGGCATTGTTCTCATTGATGTCACTTAAATCGTAGTTACCGGTCATTGCTGTTATTGTGATATATTTAGTCTGATTATTCAGGTTATCCGCCAGCCCCGTTACAGTAACAACATTCTTTTTCTCGTTATATATGGCGCATATTTCTTCCACTCCCTTCACAATTTCATAATAAACCGTTTCATACATTCCGCCTACAGAAAAACATTTATTCCCATCACTGTTTTCTTTAACAGGAACCCTTGCTGTTCGTACGCCTGAAGAACTAAGCGCATAGACCGCTATGTTTTCAGAGGTTTTGATGGTTATATTTCCAGCAACAGGCTCTACCAATACAGGTGCTGTTCCGCGGATATTGAGAGCGGATCCCGTGTCAGACATCTCCATGCCTGTATTTTCCGCTCTTGCCGTGGTTGTGAGCAACAGCCTTTCAGATTCATCAAGCGTCTTGTTCGTAACAGAGGAAAGTGCGACACTCGCGAACTCATTTTCCATGTCGAATACCGCATAATCCAAATCAATACTACGCTTACCTATATATCCTGTTGCCGCGTTTGTATACTCTGTATTAAGCTCAAAAATCCCCTCTATATAATCCCAGTCTATTTGTTCATTCTGCGCCTGTGCCGCATCTGCTCTCTGTTTGATTTTCCTGAGATTTTCCGGATCTCTCGCACTGCTGTTATCGCATATATCTGTAAACATTATGCCTGTCTTGCCGTATGGCGGCACATAGTGATTCCCGCCAAATTCAGTGTATCCGGACTTCATTACACTGCTTTTATTATGCGGCGCAAAATATTCAATTTCACCCTCGGATACTTCGCTGCGGTGAAAAATCAACGATGAATAGGAAATATTTGCAGTATTTATAGGGTCATTAAACGTATCAAATGCATTGGATAGCGCCTGCGGACTCTTAGGTACGTTCCCCGTTAATATACTGAAATTCAGCGAATGCCAGTTCTGGTAGCATGCGTATGCAGACATCACCAGCGGCGCCTCAGTACGGTATCTGTTTGGCACACATTCCTGCCATTCACTGAGTATATAAGGTTTTCCATAAATTCGCTGCATCGCAGGATAATATAAAAGGTACCCTCCGCCCTCAATACTCGTCTGCGGCTTTTTCATATCATAAAACTCAGTACCATTACCAAAGTTCCAGTCCTTTGGATGTGAAATGTAATTATGCCTGTCGATAAAATCGCTTGTTTTTGCTGCAAGATGGAAGCTTGCAGGAGAGGAAACACCCGTACTCCCGCCCATTGCTACACCCGTGATAAGACATTTGATGCCTATCCCACGCATATATGATATCATATCAGTATAAAACGCACCCGTAGTATCATACAAAAATTTATATACATCATTTTTTCTTGTATTGTTATATTCCCGGTCTTTATAATCATCATAAAGACGTATACTTCCATACGCTTCCCCCGTATCAAGGGTTTCCCATGCCGAAATAAGCTCAGCTTCAGATGCATACTTATTTATAACCCACGCATTGAATTTTTTCTCCAGCTGCAGCCTGTAATACTCCGTTTTTAAGCTGTTTTTTGTAAGACTGAGCAATGAATTTTCATTTTGTATATCAACAAATATAAGCGCGGGATCATCACACAGGGCCATGCCTGTGTACGGATTTACCGCAGTAAAAAGCTGTTCGATATATTCCTTCTGAAGTTGTATCAGATAAGGATCAAATTCTGCCTCCACTCCCCAGCCCTGTCCGAGATCTTCTGTCGATAGGATATTATCCTCCTCCGCATAAGGCGTTCTGTTTACCAGCGTGTCAACATAAAAATATACTCCTTTTTCTTTCAACAGCGACATAAAATAGAATAATCTGTCAAGATATTCTTCGTCAAGTTTCCGGGTCGTGGTGCTGTTTCCGAATATATTCGGTTCCGCCCACATAGCATCTAAATGATGAAATCTTACCATGTTGTATCCTGAACGCGCAATGCGGTCTGCAAGAATCCGCGCATTTTCCTGCGTCTGAAAATTTGCTTCTCCGCAAACATTTGTGCCCCAAAATCTTGCGCGGGTACCGTCTGCAAAATAAATATTTTCCCCCTCCGTATGTACAAATCCATGGCTTCCGGCATTTTTTTCAAGTATAAAAGACATATCAATAGCAGTGCCTTTAACAAATTCCTCATTCGGCATCTCCCATTTAAACCAGCCGCTTCTATCTGGATTTATATCTAATGCATACGCACTAAGATTGGAAATTACACAAAAACAAAGAACAAATACTACTATTTTTTTCATATTCTTTCCCCTTTCCCAAACGCCTTGTATACATAATATATCAAAGCATTTTGATATATTATGTATACAAGGCGTACAATAAAAATTGTACGCCTGTATTGATATTGTTACTTCACCTCTATATGTATCGTTTCTGTAAGCGGCGATATACTGCTCATTGTATCCCACAGCATGGCTTTTAGCGTTGCCGCACCTTCCGGAATGGTATATGTGCTTCTTAAAGTCCCTATATTCCCCGTAGAAGCAACGCAAGACTGTATGTCACACCGGATTAACGTTCCATCTGCATCATACGAACTGAAAATCAGTGCATAATTAACATCTGAAGCAAGATTATTTATATACTTCACATCCGCAACCACTGTCTCGGACACCGCTGCTGACGTAATTTCTGCGGTTTCGTCTGCATTCTTTACCGCAAGCTCTGCTTTTGTTCCCGCCAGCTTCTCAACGCTTACATTCTTTATCCAGATATATCCGCTCGCTGTGTCGTTCCACGCACGGCTTGTACTTATCTCAAGCTTTGATGTCTTATTCGCCTCTGTATAATCTGTAACATTGAAAATACTAAGGGGCAGCATAACGTGATAAAATCCATCATCACCCAATTCGGCATACGGCGTAATATCCTTTGTTAACAGGCCTCGGTCGGGGCTTCCGCTGCTAAAACCGTTCAAACGGACTCTCATTTTTGTCCCTCTGTTTTCACTGATTTTTACATCGAAGCATAAATACTCGTCGTTGCTTGTGAACCAACCGCCGTTTGGTTTACTCAGCTCGATTCCGAAGAATTCTAATTTATCCTCTGTGCTGACTTTTATCAGCCCATCCTCCACTACCATCACTGCCGTTCCTGAATTCTTTTTCACGTTTACAGCTGTCGCGGCGACGCCATTATCAACAATTACCTTCTGAACACTATAAAGCGGATTTGGCGCACAGTTTTCAACTTTTATATCCTTAATATAGAAGTCGCCTGCAGCAATATTATCGTAATTCATTCTTGTACTTAATTCAAGCGTATCCAGCTGGCTAAGCTCTTCATATGTATTGCCGAACTCTTTTACAGGTATTTTTACGTCATAATATCCGTCTGCGCCCAATATGCCGTATTCCGCAATATCTATATTGGAAAACCCTTTTTCCGTCCATTGATAATTGTTAAATTCAGGATATCCTCTTAATAAAACCCGCATACCGGTCCCACGGCCGATAGTCTTTACCTTAAAGCTGATACATTCATCCGCAGAAGCAAACAGTTGGGATACTTTAACATTAATTCCAAAATACTCCTGATCCGATGTAATCTTAATTGCACCATCCGCAAGCTCAAGCGTTGGTTTTGGAGAACTTTTACTCTGTGCTGAAACAGTATCAGGAATCGTATCTGTCAGATTTGTTACAATTTCTTTTTTTGTTGTATATTGGGTTTCCGGCGCTGTAACCACAGGCTGCTCTATTGCAATATTTCTCACATACAATTTTCCGGATGTCGTGCCCATTTCGTCATAAGCTTCAATTTTCAGCTTATTCGTAAGACTGTCAATCTGCGCCGGGGTTAGTTTAAAAGAGCTTAGAGGGATTTTGACAGAATAATACCCATCTTTTGTTTCCTTGCCATACCTTGAAACAGGCTGGTTCAATATACCATAATCACCCCAATATCCGCCTGCGGGTGTTCCTGTAATGTGAACCCGCATATAGTTCGGGCGGTCAACAATTTTAATATCAAAGGTCAGGCAAGAGTCCGGGCCGGTAAATCCCCAGCCGCCCTCAGGCTGCGCTATAGCAATACCTCCGATATTTTTTGTCACATTTGCTTCGATTACCTCTGCCCCTTCATCCGACACAAGCTCTGCATCGCCTGTTTTTATAACTTCTGTCTGCTCTCCGTTTCCATAGATCTGTTTTTGAAGGACGTATCTGTTTTCTGCATAATAAATTTCCGAAGCGCTTGCCGCAACTGCTGACACCAGCATAATTGCCGACAGCAAGCCCGCTATTCGTTTTTTCATTTTTCTCATCCTTTCTCTATATTCCTTTTTATTGAACTAACGCGTCCTTATTCATTCCCCCTCCTCTCTGATCTTGTCAGTTCCCGACATTAATTGGATCCGTTATCGCATACATGGTGTTAAATTGGTCACACATGATAGCCTGCATTGTGTACCCCGAAACATCCTCCCCGAATGTATACGAAACTGTTTCTTCCCTGCTTGTGCCAGGCCCGACATCGCCTATTTCTTTTGCCTTAAGTCCTACCATTGCACCGTCCCTATATATTGCAAGCAGTATAGCTGCGTTAGATGTTTTCGTCGTGGTTTCGTTATTAACCTTGATAGAAGCAACAGCCGTCATGCCCGGTTCAATAACGGTTAACTCCTCCGTTTTGGTTTCATCTGTATATATTGCCATTTCGGCAGTGCTTTTAGCCGGGTCTTCTGTCACAATCCTAATATTTTTAAGATAAACATAGGCAGGCTTACTCTCTGTAATAGTTTGCTGATTCCACTCCTCATACAGGTCTATCCGTACGCCTTTGCAAGCTGCCCAATTTGCCTTGTTCAAGCCCTTAAGCGGCATTTTTATCTGCTGCCACTCTTCTGTATTCTCTACGCTGTAGTTATAATTCCCGAACTCTGTAGGCGAATACACGTCCCCGTGCCAAAATAAAAATCTGAAACGTACGCCCTCTGTCCCTGTCTTTTTAAGATCCATACACAAATACGCATTCTCTACAGCCGCATCTGTGAGTCCCAAAACTGAATCTGAGCACAGCGATATACCGCCCCATTTTGTACAGGTAAGCTTAATTGTATCTCCATCCTCATCATCTTCAAGCGTTGCAGAGTTTACACGCGAAATTTTAGCGCCTTCTCTTTTCATTGCGTATATACCATTCTGATAATCACCCTTGAAGAAGGTATAAAAACCGTCGTTTATTACTGTCTCGCTGTCAAGAATCCCCGTCATTGCCGCATTTGCGGTAACAGATGTAACTGCAAGCATTATCGTTGTAATCACTGTAAAAAGCTTTGTTTTTTTCATGTTTATAACCACTCCTTTCGCTGCGCGCAAGACATAAAACGGTATGAAACCGCTGCACTCCGGCGCAAATTTTTATATATTATCTTTGTCTCAAAACAGGTACTCTACAAATCACGAGGAAATGCGTGCAGTTGTTTTTATTAAAACAGACCGCGTCTTTATAGGTGCAGAATACGCTTTCAATGAATAATGAACTTACTTTAAATATACGAACATGTCGCGAGCTTCGCCCCATTCCTGGAAGACTACCACCTCTGAACACTCATTTCCGTTATTTGCATAATCCATAATATCCTCGTATGTTCCTTTATAAACGTTAACTTCTCTTTGATGTGGGTCATACACCATAATCGAAAAGGCCTTTGCATTAAACTTCGCCGAAGATGCCGTTATATCCTCAAAGTCAGTGCCGGCTATAACATCTATAACCTCTCCCCGTCTTTCTCTTACGGAACCGTACATTGTATATACATCGGCCGAATAGCTTGTAGCTGAAGGGTTGGCGCCGTTCTTCCACAATTTTCCGCTATAGTCATAAATTTGATTATAGCCCGTTATCTTACCGTCAGACACCTGCAGCTGCACAATATCTCCCTTGCCGATTTTACCATCTTTGATATCCTGCGCGGTTATTGTATCACTATCCAAAGTCTCATATTCAACCTTTGACCCACTGCGCATCCCGCTTATTTTGTATACGGCCTCGTCATCAGAATTTATGATTTGATTGATTTCATCTATTATTGTATATCTCTGTGTCTTTGGTATGGTCTCGCCTCCCGCCTTTGAGTAGTAAACTATGTACTCGCTAACAAAAGACGTCCCCTGGACACTCAGTGCATCTACTGTATATGACGTTTGATCCGTCATATCGGACACTGACATTATTTTATAGTATCGCTGATCATTTGATGTGTCTCCCTTAGGCGGAACCTTGAATATTTTTGTACTTGCATTGGCAAACACCTTTCCCCCAAAAACATTTCCTGTTTTTCTGTAAAATAATCCGCCTGTTGCTTTATGGTCATAGTGAAGACTAGCTTTCGGCTCGCCTACTTCAGGCGTGGTTCCATAAGCCAAGTCTATACTTACAATCTTATTCTCCTTGTTGGTCTTAAACCTTATCAGCTGTTTTTCAGTAACGCCTTGCGAACAAAGCTGTTGGTACAGTTGGCTGCCCCGTATCTTTTGGCTGCTGTCAAGCAAAATCTTTTCAGCACACACATACGATACAACTTTTCCATCTTCAGTAAACAGCTTAAGCCCTAATATGTCTTCATAGTCCTCAATCATATACGCTCTCATCAAGTAGGCAACTTTGATTGTGTCCGTATTGATAAGATCAACAAAAGCGACTCTGCCTGCCGCATTTAAGTAGAACTTTCCTGAAAACCCTACAAACAGTTCGTATCTGTTGATATGATTTGTTGAAAGATAGTCTTTCTCAACAATATACTCTGTTCCGTTTACATTGATAACGGTCCTGTTATCCGATACATCCAGCGAGCTGATGCTTCCCTCAACATAGTCCTTGCACGCAATGACATCAACATAATCTCCCGTAATACTTTCAGCTACCATGATTATATCGTCTATCTGGATATCCACAACAAACATGGATTTCCCCTGGCTGTTTTTTATGCTGATTTTTCTTCCTACGTCATTAGGGTTAAGCAGGAGTTTCCTTCCGAATTTGTCTTCTACCTCATATAGCTCAAGATCAAGGTTTTTCACTGCGTAGTTTTTATAATCATATACCAGTACGACATTATAATCACCTGCGTTTGTGTTGCTTAGAAGCACTACCTTTCCATTTTCGGGCCTCAGCGTTTTTGCGGTAAAGGACGGATATGCTTCGCCGTTATATATTACCGCTGCATCTGTAGCAATTCTTGCGTTTTTTCTTTTCCCGCTATCGGTAAAATATGATATTGAACTTGTACCACCCGACAAATCATCCGTATCAATAACTGATGAATCAAGTACTATTTCCTTATTGTTTTTCGGGCATATGCTTAATACAGTTTCGTCATCGTCTTTTTCCTGATAATAGTACTCAACATTATAGCCAAAATATTCAGATGCTTTTGTCGTTCCTACGCTGAGGTTCCGGTCGCCTATGATAACCCGCCGCGTCCCTATATCATCCGCCGCATTATAAAGAGAACTGATTCCGTTATTGGTTACAATTCCTTTCCCTTTATAAATATCATGGATTTCTGACAAAATCGTCACATCAGGATTTGCCTCCTGTGTAATATACTCTCCCGAAAATGTCCTAACGCAATAAGGGATTTGAAATGATTTATAGAATAGATCTGCAACCTCATTTTTTGTCATCGCATTCCTGTTCATGCAATGTACTGTCAATCCAAGCGTAGCTGCATAATTAAGGTAATTGTCAGGATAATTATCTCCCTGAACCAGCGGTGCATATCCCAGCGCGTTCATGATAAAACATATTGCCTGATTTGCACTTATATAACTTTCCGGTGACAGTTCCCGATCGTTCATCCTGCGCATATACTGCATATCGCACATTGTTTTAATTGCTTCGTCAGCATCTTCTATCCCAACGTCCTCATTGCCAAGAAGTCTGCTTAGATATACGGCAAACTCTCCTCGTGTTACCACATCATCGCCCGCAAAACTGCCATCTTCATCATAAAACATAAATCCAAGGTCGCATACTACCTTTGCCTCGTGGGACAAATCCGCATCAGTTTCACTTGCAAATGTAATTATATTCAGAGTTAAAATCAACATAAGCGCCGACATTGCAAAACAAACTGCTTTTTTCACCCTATTCCCTCCTCTTCATTATGCTTTAATCGTATTGTATATCATAACCGCAGCCTGTGCCCTTGTAAGACTTTGTGATGGTGCAAAATTTTCACGATCCATGCCATTTATAATTCCTGCGCAATACAGCCTGCGAACGCTCTCAACAGCATATTCCGCAATTTCATTTTCGTCTGCAAATGCCTGATATTCCCGTATGCTCTTTTCTGCCTGATTATTGGCTCTGTCAATCATAACTGCGGCCTGCTGGCGCGTAATTAAGTCGTTAACACCAAACGTATCTTCTGTTATTCCGCTTGCAATTCCTGCATGGTACGCACTTGATACATACCTATAATGCCAGTCTTCATCTGTCGAATCAGCAAAATTACTGTCTGCCTCTTCATCATACAGCTTAAACGCCATCACAAGCATTTTTACAAATTCAGCACGGGTCATATTATGATTGGGATAATAGTTTCCGCTGCCGTCTCCGTTTAACACGCCGACTGATGCCAAATAATTTACACTAATTTTCGCCCATTCTGCCGAATCCATATCTTTAAATACATTTTCATATTCTACGGTTTGAGGAGCAACCGCAGTATCGCCTACAGTTGTTGGCGATATAACCACCATTCCGCCTGAGGATGGGCTATGTCCGCCGCTGCCGCCGCTCGGACGTGTTACATCCTCTTCATACACACGTTCTGATAAGGCCGTGCTAAGTGCGGAAAGAACCTCAGAAGCTTTTAAATAGTTCTTGTTCGTGATTTTAGCATCAATCTCGTTGGTATTGCTTCCAAGCGCCACATATTCTTTATACTCTGATGTTCCTGTGAGTCTAAGCTCATCCGCATACGCGCTTAATATTTCCGAAGCCTCCTCTCTGGTTCCGTTGTTCAGCGCTGCAAGAGCATATGAAAGACGGAGCAATTCCTCTATCGATTCAACAGACCACTTCTGCGGAAAATTATTTTCAATTATTTCGGAAGTGTATTCTGCATACTTATCATAGTTTTCGGGATATATGATATTCGCTTTCTCTGCCGCAAGTTTCATATCCGCCAAAGCAATACTTCTGTTTTTGAGGCCTGCGATCACCTGTGCTGTATAAAATGCGCGGTATATTTCATCTGCGCTTTTAAAAGCGCCCTGGTTGTCACGCAAATCAATAATCGCCTTATTTATTTCCTCTTTATTATTTTTATAGATCTCTCCCAAATCAAAGTTAAAACATGGGTGTGAAATAGCTTGTTCAATCGTATCTACAGTAGCCTTGTTCACAGCTTCTCTGGCGCGCTCCATTTCCAGTTCATCTGCATAATAAAACGAAGACGTCCGTAAATCCTCAATCATCGCGCTCATTCCGTTACATGATACCTTTATAACATATTCGCCTGCCGGTGATTCTTCGGGCATTCGGAAAGTAAAACTGTGGTTTCCATTTTCATCCGTATAGTCTTGATAGACAAAACCGATAATCGCTTCTGCATTTTGTTCAGTGATATCTGCCATTGAATATTCCTGTTCCGACGGCTTAAACACAGTCAGTATAAGCTTTTCATTCTGTCTGTCAGTCGCCACACTGACTGTTATATCCTCTTCTCCTATAACAAATTTGGTTGTTATTTGCATTTTGCCATATTCTGAGATATCATTTATTAATCTTTCAAAATACGTCTTTATTTCTGCTCCATCTATAAAGGTTTTTTTCGACATATTTTCATTTATTACAGACTGCATTGCAGGCATAAGTATATAGCGTTCATATGCGTCAGCAATGCCAAGCGTATCCTTATACAGTAAAAGTGTTGCCTGCATTTGTTCAGGCGATGCCGCGTTAACCGCGTCAACAGGTACCACAGATGATATTTCCTCTATTGCCTGTATATTAGAAGCATCGTCGGTTGATACCGCAGCCGCAGGCAGCGATGCCATTACAGATATGGCCAAGATAATACATATTAGCCTAATTCTCATTGGTCTGCTCCTTTTCCTGTACTATTTCATAATACACTGTTCTATATTTATTTCCATCAAAATCAAAGGTATAGTATCCATCCCTTGTTTTTGCTACAGGTACTTCCTCTATTCTTTTTCCGGATGTGTTTAATGCGTAAACCTTAATGCTATCTTTGGTCTTCAACACAGCATTTCCGCTCACAGGTTCAACAAGCACCGGAGACTTACCTGCGGAAATTATGTCTATACCATTTTCAGATAACTGCATTCCTGTGTTGCGGGCTCTTGCCATAACCGTAAGAAGCATTGATTCTGTTTCCTCAAGTGTTTTATCATTCGTTGAAATAAGAGTAACTGCGGCAAAATCATTGTCTACAGTGATCCGTGATTTATCAAAATCTATAGGCTTCTTTCCGATAAGACCCAGCGCAACATTGGAATAGTCTGTATCTACCGTCATAATTCCGCTTCGGCGGTTCCAGTCAATCTGGTCGCTCTGCGGTTCATTATTTCTGCACTTCTCAATCATTTTTTTCAGGTTTTCCTTCTGACGCGCCTCAGGATTGTCCCTGAGATCAGTCATCATAATCCCTACTTTTCCATACGCCCATGCATTTTCATATCCGTTCAGATAACTCCAGTCAGAATCTGAAAGGCTTTCGTAATCTGCTGGAACAAAGTATTCCAGTTCTGCCTCATTCACATCATGTCTGTGGAAAATAACCGCCGCGGAATTCGCAAGCGCGCAATGCTGCGGGTCATAGTATGTATCAAAGAAATTGCCCAGGCGGCCGTTCCCCTCATCAAACAAATTTTCTGATAGTAAGTCAAAAGATATTGTATTCCAGTTCTGGAAGCTTGACATTACCGCCATATACGGCTCTGCTTCAGAAGCATACGACCCAGGCGAGCATTGCTGCCATTCACCTATTATATAGGGGAAGTCATACGGCTTGTTCCATGCCGTATACTGTAAAAGCTCATTGCCGCCTATAATGGTCATAGTAAGATGATTGGTAATCTTCGACCCCGGAGCCAGTCCGTATCCTTCCGGATGCGACTTGTATGAATGACGGTCATGGAAATCAGATGTCTTCATCAATAAATGTCCCGAAAAAGGCCTGTCTGTATCACGGCCTATGTTAGAGCCTGTAACCAGACACTTTATTCCCAGATCCTTTTTAAGATAATCTATCATGTCGACATACATTATTTCAGTTATATAATACATAAACTTATATATGTCGTCTCTGCGCTGTTTGCTGTATCCGACAGTTTCTGTCTGGTAATCAGACGGGATCCTTACAGTTCCTTCGAATTGATTTTCATCATTTTCAAGCCCGACTGCGCCTTCCTCCGCCCATGCCTGCTTTAGCTTTTCCCTAGTATCATACTGTTCTATCAGCCATGTATTGAATTTAGACTGCAGCTGTGCCTGGTAATAGCTGCCTTTTATTGAGCCCGTAACCAAGCCGCTCCCTCTTTGGGATATCCCTATAAGGCCATTTTCATTTAACACGCCGATCATGACAACCGCAGGATCTTTACCGATTTCCATCCCCGTGTAAGGGTTCATTGCTGTAAGAAGCTGCTGTGCATATTCCTTTTGCAATTCTATCAGGTACGGATCAAAGATTCCGCATTGCCTGTACCACGTAAACGTATTTCCTTGCTTTATTCCATCCTCGGGCAGCGTTGTATCACGACACACATTCAAATCAAGATAAATATATACGCCGCGTTCTTTAAGGCATTTTATCCAATAAAATACTTTATCCATTTCAACGGGGTCAAGCTTTCTTGTGGTTGACGAAAATCCGAAAATATTCTGTTTGCTGAATGTAGCGTCCATCTGGTGCAGGCGTACAAGGTTATAGCCTGATCTTGCAATACGGTCGCATATTTTTTCTATGTTCTCTTTTGCTACCTTGGGATCCGTACTCTGCCAAACTGCCTGGCCCGCAATATTCGTTCCCCAAAATCTTGCACGGGTGCCGTCCTCAAAGTACATATTTTCACCGTCTGCTTTTATATATCCATGCTTGCCCGCCGGCGCGTCCAAAAGAAAGGACGCGTCCAACGGCGTACCGAAGGCCTCACTGTCGTCGGGATCCTCCCACGCAAACCATGATGACATATCGGGCGTTCCCACAGGTTGTTCGTATGCAAAAGATACTGTTTGTATCATGAATATTATGCATATCAAAAATAAAGATGTTTTTTTCATAAACTTACTCCGTTTGGTTGTTTGCTTTCCATTCGTCATACTGACGCTGGACTTCTTCCACAATCTTATCTGCACCTGCACGCTTCAGCTTATCAATATATCTCGGAAGAAGCGTTTCCGGGTCTTCAAGCCCTTCCCCGCAGCTTGACTCAAACTCTGTCTTTACGTTCAGGCATGCGCTGAGCTCTGTTTTTACCGGCTCTGAGTCAAAGTTAAATCCAAGATAGTTTGATTTAACGAGCGACTTATTAAACTCCTGCATTTTTTCAACCTTATCATCAAGCTCACCTTTTACAAGGTACTGCAGGAAAGTATTCCCGAACTCCCATCTCATTGACGCAAAACCGTATCCCGAATTCGGAATAAGCTCAATTCTGTTTTCCGAAATCTTTGTATAGTGTTTACCCTCTATACCAAAAACAATAAGGTTATGTAAATACGGATCCGTATTAAACTGTTCAAGGAACTGCATTACTCTTTCCGGATTTTTTGACGTCCTTGAAATAGCCATCATCGCGCCCATCGTGTCAGATATAAGCATCCTCGCTGGGGTCATTGATACTTGTCCTAATTCATAATCCTTATTTGACGCCAATTCTTCCGCTTTTCCAGGTTTTAAAAGCTGAACCTCGCAAAAATATTTACTGGTTGCCGTTCCGCCAATACTTCCGCCTTGATTCAGATATCCCTTTACATATCTGCTGCGGGTTGACTTTACTGCATCTGCAAACTCCTGCGTTTCAACCATATTTACAACTTTCCCGTCTGTTGAATTCGGATAAAATGCCGCAGGGAATGCGACAACATCCATATCTATAAACTCTATCTCACTTACTCCCTTTGCTTCTTTAAGCGGTATAAACGACGGCTCGTTTTCCTTTATGTACTCAAGAATCGGCTCAAGCTCTTTGAGTGATTTTGCAGCTTGAATTTTCTCCTCAAGCCCATGCTTTTGCGCAATATCCTTGCGGTATACGATTCCCATACTGTGACCCTTGTCTTTGTTCGAAGGGATTGCATAGTTCTTTCCATTGATTTGCGAGCCCTTGAGGAAATCCTCTCCTATAATCTCTTTCGTCTTCGGCGCATATTGGTCCATCAACTCATTTAATGGGAGGTATGCATTCCTTGTAGCATGCGGTACATAGCTTTCCTTATCTGTGAAGCAAATGTCGAACTTCTCGCTTCCTGCAATCATTGTGTTTATCTTCTGTCTATATGCGCCCCATTCAAGTGCATGCAGTTTTACGGTAACATTAAGTGAATCTTTAACATACTCATTTACCTTTTCTTCAACTAATTCTGTATCGGGCTGATCAGTTCCGATAAAGAACCAGTCAATTTCATATGGTGACTTATTATCTGCCACCTCTTCTGACTTTTTACAACCGGTTAGCGTACATGTCATACCAATTGCCGCTACAAGGCTTAGTGCGATTAATTTTTTCATAGTTTATCCTCCTTAAATATGTAAAATGATTTTTTATATTTAACCCTTAACCGCGCCTACAGTAAGCCCCTTGACAAAATACCGCTGAAAGAATGGATATGCCAAAACTATAGGACCTATTGCAAGAACACATATTGCCATCCGGGCACTTTCTTTCGGGAGTTCCTGCAGGACTCCGCCGCCGTTTGCATATGCTGCACTTGATGAATCGGTTAGTATCTGAAGGTTTTGAAGTATCCGGTACAAATAATACTGTAGATTTGACAGCTCCGCATCTGTCGTAAGCATCAAAGGATTATACCAGTCATTCCAATATGAGAGCGTCATAAACAATGCAATTGTAGCCAGTCCCGGAATAGATATCGGCACGACTATTCTGAAGAATATACCTATTTCATTTGCCCCGTCAATTCGTGCGGATTCAACCACCGCATCCGGAACACTTGTCGAAAAAAATGTACGCATTATCATTACATTCCATGCACTGACAAGCGATGGCCATATTAAAGCAAGGACTGTATTTTGAATATGCAGAAACCTTGTACATACTATATACCACGGCACCATCCCTCCGCTGAACAGCATTGTAAAAAACATTGTAAAGGTAAAAAACCTTCTGAATTTAAAGTTTTTTCTTGATATTGCATATGCATACAAAGCTATAAACAATGTACCTAGCATAGTCCCGATTATCGTCACAAAAATAGTAATTCCATATGCTCTCAAGATTGCCTTTGCATTTGCAAGAATATATTCATAAGCATATAAACTTGTTACTTTCGGAAAAAGCTTGTACCCGAATTCCTGCAGATACAACTCATCAGAAAATGATGTCCCGATTACAAGCCCCACAGGATACAAACAGCAAATAGAAAACGTAATAAATACGATATTGATAAGGACATCGCTCCATCGCGATATTTTATTGTCTAATTTTGATACTTTTTTCATTTTCTGCTCTCCTTAAAACATCGCTTTTGAATCATCTATTTTTGACACGATTTTATTTGTAACAAATACAAGGATAAATCCGATTACCGACTGAATTAGGCCTGCAGCCGAAGACATGCCAATATCTCCACTGACCTTCAGTGCATTATATACAAAGGTATCTACAGTGTTTGTAACTGGAAGCAATATTCCCGAACCCATAGGAACGTTGTAGAACATCCCGAAATCACTATTAAATATTTTCCCTATCGCAAGAATTGTTAAGATAATCATTATATTGGAAAGGGATGGAAGCGTAACATATATCGCCTGCTGGAATTTACTTGCCCCGTCTATCGCAGCCGCTTCGTAAAGCTGGTCATCAATTCCTGCAATAGACGCTACATACATGACTGTATTATATCCTGTAACCTTCCACACATGGAGGAAAACAAGTATCCACGGCCAATACTGAGGAGACTGATACCATTTTTCCGGTTCAAGTCCAAGTGGTCTTAAAATAGATTCATTAACCATTCCCAGGTTGTAGTCAAGAAATGCAAAAACTATATAACTCACGATTACCCACGATAAAAAGTGCGGAAGAAACATCATACTCTGATATATCTTTGATAGCTTAGAACTTCTCATCTGCGTTAAAAGCATTGCAAAAATTACAGGGATAACCAGCCCCAACACAATAAATACGAAATTGTACCCCAATGTGTTTCGTATCACGATAAAAACATCAGGGTTTTGAAATAAAAACTCAAAATTCTTCAGCCCCGCCCACGGACTGTTAAATATCCCAGCTGCATAATCTATATTCTTGAATGCTATGACCAGCCCAAACATTGGCAGATAACAAAATAACAAGATATGTATAAAACCCGGCATCACCATAAATATATACTCTAAATTTTCTCTTAACGACTTTCTAGGTTTTATTTTTTTAATGCTTTCCGGATTTTTGATTTGTAATTTTATCATACCCTTCCATATAATATAATTACCCGAATAATAATGGTATTTATATTAATTCTCCTTTCTCTCAAACCATATTTTATCTAAATTTTACTGCGCAGTTCACAATTAGTAAATGGATTTTTTTGCTCTTTTTGTACAATATTTTGTCGATATGTTTTCTTGATGTTGACATAAAAAATTTCTTTTATTAAAATTGAATATAACATCAAGATTAAATAGAAAGGTTCTGTAACTATGAAAAAAAGTATATATAGTATAATAATACTCTTAATTCTGCTCTGCTGTTCCTTGACTGCCTATGCAAAAGATAATGAGCTCAAGCTAGCAGAAAAAGAAGGCTTTACACTGCCATCTTTTAACAATTTGTCAGACTGTATTTCACGACAGCAGCTTTGTGAGCTTATTATGATTCTCTATGACAAGCTTGGCGGAGAAGAAAGTATGCGTGAAATTGAAAACGTGTTCTCTGATACAGATAATATAGATATACTCCGTGCTTATTCTCTAGGGATCGTTTCAGGAATCAGCGAAACCGAATTTGCGCCCGAAAACAAAGCTTCACGCGAACAGCTGTGCGTTATGCTCGTAAAAACCATTTCAAAGGCCATACCTGAAAGTGACATAACCATTCACGGCGTTTATCATTTTAATGATGAAAGCTATATTGACTATTGGGCAAAGGACTATGTTAATTATGCTTATCATCACGGAATTATGCAGGGTGTATCAGACTATACCATAGATCCGCTTCGTAATATAACCTGCGCCGAAGCTCAACTTCTGATGTACCGCACATATAAAAATGCTGATATGCTTAAAATAACGCCGCCAACCAATAGGAAGCATGAATGGCTGATTGAACCGAGATATGAACATTCAGAAAGACAGATTTTATTTTCCGGCGGACTTGCAGCTGTAAAAAATAATGGTAAATTCGGTTATATAGATAAAAACGGTAGGACTGTTATAGATTTCGGCTTTGATATAGCGCATCCATTTGCAGATGGGTATGCACGCGTTAAGAAAGCTGGTAAATATGCTTTTATTGATAAAAAAGGAACTTTTATCACAGAATTTGAATACGATGATGCCGGAGATTTCAGCCTGGGCCTTGCATGGGTTAAAAAGAACGGTAAATATGGATTTATTGATACCCGCGGGGAAATAAAAATCCCAATTGCTTTTGATTATGCCGGCAATTTCAGCCAAGGGCTTGCCGCTGTTGCAACTGGCAGCAAATACGGCTATATAGACGCTGCTGGAAATTTTGTTATTCCCGCTACATTCGACTATGCTGCAGATTTTTCTGAAGATCTTGCTCAGGTTGATGTTGGTGTTAAAAGCGGTTTTATTAATAAACAAGGTCAAATCGTTATTCCTTGTATTTACGATGACGCGGAAAACTTCTCCTGCGGAAAGGCTGTTGTGTGTGAAAAAGGCCGATACGCAACTATCGATAAACACGGAAATATAGATATCCCGTTTGGCTGGTACTCAATAATGTTTGGATATAGGGAAAACCTTCTTCGCGTCCGTGGAGGCGGAATGTGGGAAAGTTCTATGGGATATGTAACCTCTACAGGTGAAGAGACTATAATACAAATACCTTTCTCGTTTAATGATGCTTCTGAGTTTTCTGAAGGCGTTGCATGGGTACGCAATAATACTAATTATAAGCTCCTTCGTTCATATATAGATAAAAACGGCAATATTCTTCTTCCAGACAGAGCGTCATTTAAAGATTTTTCTGAATATGACGATATTTTTAACCATCTTCACTCTTTTTCAGAAGGCGTTGCTGCTATTGAAACCCTAGAAGGGAAAGTAGGATTTATAAAGAATCCACTTCTGTAAAATTATTAGAAAACCTGCTGAATACCTTGTATAACTTTTTAATTATAAAAAACATAACTTGCAAATCATGCTGAGGTGCCGGCCGCGAGCTATGTAATATTGTACCAAAGAGGGAAATAATGTTTGTGTTTACAAATAAAAAATTTATCTGCAATTTAAAGAACGGTCTTAATGCGCAAATTAGGCATGAATTGAAATACAAGGCCGAAATGGCTCTAGAAAGCGGGCCCTGGAGTGTTACTTACTGTAAAAGTCCTGTTATATCTGCTGACCCGCATGATTATTTCAGCGAAGGGCCATATTGGTGGCCCGACCCTGAAAATCCATCCGGGCCATATATTCGCCGTGATGGTTTGCATAATCCTGATATTTTTACAAAACATAGAACATGTCTTGAAGAAATGTGCAGCACTGTTCTCCTGCTTGCACAGGCAGGATATTTTCTGGATGAACGAAAATATATTAAGCGCGCAGTTTTCTTGATAAATACCTGGTTTATAAACCCTGCGTCAAAAATGAATCCCCACCTTGAATACGGTCAGGCAATAAGAGGAGTATGCGATGGCCGCGGAATCGGAATAATAGAAACAAAAGTCTTACTGGCTGTAATACATGCAGCATCTTTTATCGCAGAGTATGATGGTTTTGACGATGAACTTTTTCGTTTAAATGTATGGTTTTCAGAATATCTTAGATGGCTTAATGAAAGCAAAAAAGGCATTAGCGAAAAAAATTGGTACAATAATCATTCTGTATGGTGGACGGCGCAAGCCTTGGCATTTGCTGTATTTACTCACAATAAATCGATTATAGCGGAATGCATTAATAAATTTAAAAATGATATTCTAAATAAACAGATTAATTCCGACGGTGCATTTGACGATGAATTACATAGAACAAGATCTTATACATATTCCCTGTTTGTTCTTGACGGTGCGGCTCTGATATGCGAAATAGCATATCAACTCGGGATAGATCTATGGAACTATACAACTGAATCAGGCAAAGGAATTAATTCCGCAATCTCTTTTATGGCGCCTTATTTTGAAAATATGTTTTTGTGGAAAAATGAACAGATTAATCTCAAGCTTTGCTTTGAAGAGAGTATAGCCTTCCAGCTTGCTGCGTTAAGACTGTCAATACCCGAATATGAAGTAATGAATGATTTGCGCCGTAAAGATAAATACCTGATAAATAATAGCTCTGTAATTGGTTCTTTGGCGTTGCTGCAAGGATTCCGATGCCAAAATTCATGACGGTATCGTCATCGATTTTACACAGCAGCAGCGGCAGCTGCTGTAATTTTCATTGTCATGGTGCAGTATTTCCGCAGATGGGGCAGGCGGGATAATTCTTCGTTCGGGCGTAAACTCGCATGGGAGTTATCCGTGGCTTACGGATGTTGACACTTCTTGCACAGATACCTTTGACGACCATGCGCTTCCATTCCATAACGATAAAGATCTGTTTGCTGTACACTTTGGGCGGCAAATTGGGGATAATTTTGCCATGAAGACCCATCTCTTTTCAGGAGTATATTGTATTTTATGACGTGATTGTATGCGGCAGCGGGTTTGTCCGGCGGAACTGGGCGTGAAAATACCCCAATCCCGACGAAAGCTCGGTAAGCAGATAATCAATCTGGTAATACACTGTAACGCTCTCCATATCAATATTTTCCAGTGTGATCCGGGCATTTTCATAAAACGGCATCTCCCAATAGCAGTTAAACGCCCGTTTTGGATTTACGCATACCATTGCAGATGTCAGCTGGGCATACTCTTGGTAGTCGGCGCAGGCAAAGAAATCTGACATCGGCGTCTCTACAGACGGCTTCCGGGATCCATCCCAATACATCCTGAGGATCAGCTTCCGGTTCCTTTTGCAGTCGTCCACAATCCAGATATGCCGGATCATCCCCGGCCCCTGGATATCTGCCAGCACTGCTGTTTCCCCCGGCTGGATCTGAATAGACGGCGATACCTTCCATCCCTGCCCCAGTTCTCTGGCACAGGCTTGACCCGTTCCTTCTACAGCCATGCCGCCGCGCCCCTTTTCCCCAGTAAAATTCTCCGGGCTGATGGATCGGGATTTGGCATTGCTAAGCCTTGAAATCCCTGTAAAATTTCTGTACATATCACACCCACTTTCTGGTTTTGCAACCTGAATTTTTGGTTTTGCTCTTCTTCCATTATACACTATACCGCGCCTGGAATGTCAAGACTTTTATTGGGCTTTGCGCAGATATATTTCGCAGCGCGGACTGCCCTTGCTCTGTTTATCGCCTTCCGCGTAGTAAAAGCATTTTCGACTGTGTCACGAACTGAATCCGTAGTCCAGCCGCGCCTATCCATTTGCCGTTTTAATTTGTCCGCAGATTTTACATCGCTACCATATTTTATACTTCGATCGCTAACCTTATCTGTATGACTGGTTTTTCTCTTTGTTGGTATATTCTTCCCCGCCTGATACGCCCCATACCCGGCCATCACCGTTCCGAAGGGATCAAACCTCTTTCATCTAGACAAAATCAACCTCATGTACCGCCTGCGGACTTAAAATGCAATAATAATGGTGCCTTTTCAACCTTGCCATTGCTCCTTATTGCTTGAATCACATCTTTTCCTTAAAAATTTATAGTTTTTCCTTTCTTAAATTTTATATGGCTGATTGTTTAAGAATAAAAAGAGAATTATTCTACCAGCATCTTATTTAATTTATTCACGATAGCCTGTAGGCTTCTTTCTAGATCTAAAATTGTAAAATTATCCTGTTGCATACTAAAAATATAATTACCTACGTCCTCGTGCCAAACTAATTCATACTGCGTTTGATTTTTATGTAATTTAATAATGTGATAGTGTATTCCGTCGACTTTTTCATCATATAACATTCCATGATCTTCACATAATAATTTTGCAATCAAGTCGTTTCCATCATAATAGTCAAACCCAACAAATAAAAATTCGATCCGGTTTGCTTCATTCTTATTTATATGCTTTTTTATATTGATACTCATCTCTTTACTCCTTTATTCCAATCCTAATAATTGGTTTACACTGGATCTGGATCTCTGTGCACTTTCAATAATTGCTTTATAAATATCATCGCCCGAAAGCCCTTTGTCAATTTGCTTTTGAACTACCTGTTCCCATGTTAAATTAGGATCTGTTTTATACAGTGATTCTGCAAGTTTTCTATCGGCCATTAAATCTCTGGCCCGTGTTCTAAACTGATTTCGCAGTTTAAAAGCCTGTTTTGCTTGTTGCTCTAATGGTAAACTTTTGTCAACTAATTCTGGTATTTTTGCTTCATTCTCTAAATACCATCTTCTGGCTTCAGTGTTGCTTAATGTACCCGCGGAAATTTCTGTACTGGTTATGGTATTCTTAGCCGTACTTGTCGGTTGTGTACGGCCATTCCCATTTATCCGCAGACTTTTCCCCGCCTGATACGCCCCATACCCGGCCATCACCGTTCCAAAGGAGTCCAGCCGAAGATGTTCTAAAAATGTTGATTTCCCGTAATTATTTTTTCACGCCCATTCCTATAAAACGTACTAAATATAGATTATATCAATCTATTATTTATCAATCAGTTGATTATATAGAAAAATGCACGCTTCTTCTTCTGTTTTAAAAACTTCATCCGTTGTCCGTTTTCCTCTTTCACTAAAAAACACATGCCATTGATTATCTGTCCAGTCAATACAAAATCTCTCATCTGTTCTTCCAACACCATTCAGATTATATAATTCTGGCGATATTCCGTTTTGTTCTAAGATTTTTTTTAGAATTTCTCTGTTCATTATTTTATCTCCTTTAAAAAGCCATCTCTAATCAAATCTTTAATCGTTGCTGGCAGTTCATATTGGATACCACCACCGATTTGACCAAATGCTGCAGAGATTTTTCCTTGCGTAACATTGTTTATTGGCTTCAGTACCTCATATTTATGATAGGCATTTACATTCTCAAAATAAGGTAATGACCGCTGTTCATAGGGGATTCCTACCGGAGAAACATATTTCCCATAATAGCTCCCATACCTATCGATGATTGTTCCTGCCTGAATTGTCTTGCCAGACACTTTTGTATTCGGTATATATCCGCCATTCGGCGCATACTTTTCCCAATCAATATCTCCTAACGAATTCAGGTATTTTGAATCCGAAACAACCATCTCATCTATTCCCAGTTCTTTATTTCCTTGTTTTGAATCTATTTTATTTTGTATGTCTATCTTTTCCCCAGCCAGCAGTCTCTTCCCCGCCTGATACGCCCCATACCCGGCCGTCACCGTTCCAAAGGAGTCCAGCCAATGGGTCAGCGAAAGGGGCTCCTCCGGCATAAACGCCCCCTGAACCATGTCCGCGCCGCCCATGGTCAGCCAATTGGCTATATGATACAGGCTTGGATCGTTCAGCATTACCTGTCCCCGTTCGATCGTGCTGCTGACCAAACCATAGGTCATCCAGTCCAGGAAGCTCAGCGGGCCAGTTATATTTTTAAACCGCTCATATTCCGCATTGGCCATTGCGTTCCACATGGTCCACGCGTCCTCCGGGATCCGCAGCAGCGGCGTATACCAATGTACCGGCTCAGCATCGTCCCCGGCGCCGCTTTGAAACCCATCCTGGCCTATGGTCAAAATGACCTTGCCGTCGCCGTCCAGGATCCCGGTCACACAGTCACAGTTTGGATGCATGGGCGCAAGGTTTTCGCCCGTCTGCGCCGCGTCAATCGAAAACACCTGCCCGTCCAGCCCGCTGCACGTTGAGCAGTTCTCATCCTTGGCAATATATTGATATTGGCTGAATCCCTGATCCTGATATTCCCATAATACCATATATACAAGCATTTGTCTATAACTGTCTGTCACCATGGCCTGGGCCGCTTCGGCCCGCTTTTTCACCGCTTCGGCAATCTCGTCCGCCGTACCCTTCACATCCTTATTTTGTAGGATCGAACGGTCCAGCGCTTTAATCACCATAGTGACAGCATAATCCGCTGCGGCGTTTACCCTTTCCGCGAACTGCGTCTTAAACCTTTCGCTTCGTGCTCCATATTTCTCCAGCTCATGCAGGGCTTGACTGCTCAGGGCAATGTCCCCGTAAAATTGCCGGACCCGTCCCGTGATTTCTGCCGAAAGCACGTCGTATGGGGTGATAAATTCTTTTTCAGCTAATTCCGCAAGCAACGCATTGCCCGTAAAATCAATCCGCTTCCGGTCAGCCGGAGGGATCCGCTGTTTCAGGCGGTCCAGCCTATTGTTACCCGCTTCTGGGGGAACAAATATACCAAATATATAGGTAACATCCCGGATTATGTCATTTGCCATGCTTTCAGCCGCTTTTCCAATTTCCAATTCGTCCATCTGATCTTCCTTTCTTAATTATTGCATTATGCAACTTTAGGGTTAAAAAAATAAATCACTTCATCCCTCTGTCGATGTTGCTTAGTGCAATAATTATACCACATTTTTTCAATTTTGTCAATAATAAGATTATTCTATTATCTCTGTGCAACTGTCCCGTTCCAGATCTGCTATTAAAGATTTACCCTTCTATTAATTTATCGACAAATTGCAGAATTGTTCAAATCCGAAAAAAATTAGTGGGATAAGATAAAAAGCCCACAGACCTGATTTATTTCCAAGCCTGCGGACAATTTGACAATGGCAGGGGCGACGGCGGCGGTGCGCTGCCTGCGGCAGTATCAGCGAGCCGCCGGTGGTTCGGTTTCACTGAGCGGGCGCTTTTGCGGCCCGCGACAATGAAACCAGCGGCACAAGGCGAGAACCTGGACCGCTGCAAAATTAAAAAGCCCACAGACCTGGTCTATTTCCAAGCCTGCGGACAATTTGACAATGGCAGGGGCGACGGCGGCGGTGCGCTGCCTGCGGCAGTATCAGCGAGCCGCCGGTGGTTCGGTTTCACTGAGCGGGCGCTTTTGCGGCCCGCGACAATGAAACCAGCGGCACAAGGCGAGAACCTGGACCGCTGCAAAATTAAAAAGCCCACAGACCTGGTCTATTTCCAAGCCTGCGGACAATTTGACAATGGCAGGGGTACAAGGACTCGAACCTTGGGCACTTGGTTTTGGAGACCAATGCTCTACCAACTGAGCTACACCCCTTCACAAATACTTAACTATTTTACCACAGAGAGTACACACTGTCAAGTATTTTTTTGGAAAACAAGGCGAATTTTTTAATTTTCGTTTTGGCGCGCCGGCAGTGCAATAGGACCGTTCTTCTTTTCAAAATGCTCTATGTGCTGCCGAAATAGCCAGGTGAAAAGGCCGCTGATCGTCCGGCCTTCATAGTTGGCAATATACGTCAGCTTATAATGTAACGTCTGATCAATACAAATCCCCAAGTGTTTTTGATTTTTCACATTCTCACCTCATCATTTTAATCTATTTTGTATCTATTTGTATTATAACAGTTGGCATCAATTATGTCAATATATTTTCTATCATTTTTTATCAAATTGTATTATTTATTCTTTTTGATTCATTATGATATAATTAGATATATAAGGAGGCGAATTCGGTTGGAGAAAAAAGAAACAATGTATGCTTATCCGCTTCGGTTGAATACATCAACTTATGCAAAAATTAAAAAATTAGCAAAAGAAAACAGCCGTTCCATCAACGGCCAGCTGGAATTTATGGTCAAGAAATATTTGCAGGACTATGAGCAGGAAAACGGGGAGATCGACATAACTTCCTTAGAAGATTAACCTTTCCATGCAAAAAAGGACGCATCCGCGTCCTTTTTTGATTGCTGTTTTAATAATCAATAATTTACCGTGGCTGTTTTCGTCGCCCCGTCCCAGCCGACCTGGCAGCCAAAGGCGTCCGCTACCGCCCGCAGCGGGATCAGCGTCCTGTCCCCGAGAATCTGGGCAGGTACATCCAAGGCCACCGGCTGCCCGTTTTTCTCAAAGCTTGCCTGGCCGATCTGGATCTTCACCTGGGTATCCCCCTTGACCGCGAAAGCCGTCTGGGTTTCCCCGTCCCATTCCATCTGGGCGCCCAGCGCTTCAAACACGGCCCGGGCCGGCACTAACGTCCTGCCGTCCTGGATCACCGGCGGCTGGTCGAACCCGACTGGCTCCCCGTTTACCAAAACTGTCACTGGGGTACTATACTGGAAGGTAAATTGCTTTTCCATTTGTACGCTGTCGCCAATACACATCTGGGCCGTCAAGGTGTGTGCCCCCTCCGTCAGCCCGTTCAGCCGGTAGGTATAGGGCGGGTAATCGCTCTGGTACACCTCGGCCCCGTCTATCTGATATTTCACCCGGACAAACTGGTTTTTCGGCACGTACGCGAAAGCTGAAATTTCCGTATCCGGCGCCAGCTGTACCCCTTCCGTTACCGGCATATACGAATATTCTGCACAGGCAGGGTAAGTACTCAGGAAAAACGGATCCGCGATCTGCTCCTCTAGGACGGCTTTCAGGGTGGGATTGTTCCCAATATCATACCGGTACTTGTCCCCTTCTACCGTATTGTTAAAGCCCACAATGATCTTCAGCCGGGGGAACACTCGGGGCAGCTCTGAATACAAAAGCTTAAGCTGCATCACGCCCCAGTCCGTAAAATCCTCCCCCGTCTCCGTAAGCTGGAAGCCCACGCCGCTTTCTGTGATCATGACCGGCTTTTGGATATTGTTTTCATCCATGAAGTCCATAATGGTCTTGGCCCGCATAACAGAGTTGGCATATTCCCCGGTCACAAAGGCGATATTGTTGGACTCCGTCAGGTTCCCGTGATCCTTCTTTCCCTGGAAATACGGGATTGTATACAGGCTCATACCCACCCAGTCCACATATTCATCCCCAGGGTAATAATCCTTTAAATAATGGTCTAAGGAACCAGTATCGTTGGGTGCCCAGACCATGGCAATATTTTCCTTCGTCCTGGCATACTCCGCCACATACCGGTAGACCCGCAGAAAATCCTCCGGATTGGGGAAGTTATCATCTGTATTCATTTCCTTCCCGAAAATCAGCAGGATATCATCCCCGGAGGCTGCCATCTTGTCAACGGTGTTTTTGATGTAATTGTCATAATCTGCCGGATTGATGCTCTGCTTGGCAAAATTCCAGTTATACGCCAGGAATTTCCCGGTGGCCGGCTGCTGTTCATAGGTTTCCCGGGCTGTGGTGCCGTTGGTTTTCGAAATATCAAAGGTTTCGTAGTAGGTGTCAATGGCATTGGAAACCCCTTCGATCTCCCGGCCCTTGGGCGTACCGATATAAACGCCCCGGGCCGGCTCGAATTTCGCCCCGTAGTAGGCCCGGGTAATCCCCGGCGCTTGATAGTAAACCTGCAGATCCGGCGTATTGAGCATGGCCTTCATCCGGTTTACGTTGTTGTCAATGATGTCGTTCACCGATTCCGCCTGGGCTGCCCCGCCAAAAAGCATGGCCGCTGCCAGGATCCCGCATAGAATTCTTTTTTTCATTCGCATTTTTGTTCCCCTTTCGCAGTTTATTTTGGATTTACATGTACCATACAATGCTTGATCTCCGGAAACTGTTCCTCCAGCTCATCGTGGATCCGCTCCGCGATGGCATGGGCGTCCCGCAGGAGCATCTGCCCGTCAACGCCAATCTCTACGTCTACATAGATCCGGGTGCCAAACATCCGGGTCCGGATATCGTCTAAGCTGATGATCTCCGGATGAGCCAGGATTACGGCCTTCATTTCTTCCGTGACCGTTTGGGGGCAAGCCTTATCCACCATTTTGTTCATGGCCTCCCGGAAAATGTCAATCCCCGCTTTGATGATAAATACGCAGATCACCACGCTGGCCAGCGGATCCAGCACCGGGAACCCCAGCATCGCACCGCCGATGCCTACCAAGCTGCCCACCGAAGACAGCGCGTCAGACCGGTGATGCCACGCGTCGGCCATCAACGCGTCGGATTTTTCCGCCCGGGCCGCTGCCCGGGTAAACCAAAACATCCATTCCTTCACCCCAATAGATACTACCGCCGCCACAAGCGCCAGCCCGCCGGGTACAGCCAGGGACTCTGTTTTCAGGGCAATAATTTTCTGGATCCCCTGATAACCGATTCCGGCGCCTACCGCTACCAGTACCACGGCTAAGATCACCGCCGCCACGCTCTCCATCCGCTCATGGCCGTAAGGATGGTCGTCGTCGTCCATTTTCCCAGACATCTTGATCCCCGCCATGACAATGAATGTGCTGAACACATCGGAGGCGGAATGCACCGCATCGGAAATCATCGCCCCGGAACGGGCAAAAATTCCCGCAAACAGTTTAAACACCGACAGCAGCAGGTTTACAACAATACTAATTACGGAAACCCGCATTGCCCTTTGACTGATTGCCATTGCTTACACCTTCTCAATACAAGTACATCCGCAGAGGTTTCTGCGGATGTTTTTTGTTGCTTCTCCTTTTATTATATGCGGCAGGCCGTAAAATGTCAAGACTTTATGATCAAACTTTCCCCGGTCATTTCTGCCGGCTTTTCCAGCCCCATCAAGTCCAGCATTGTAGGCGCCAGATCCGCCAGCTTGCCCCGGTTTAGCTTCACATTGCCCGCGCCCATCACAATCAGGGGCACCGGGTTCGTGGTATGGGCGGTAAATACGTCGCTGGTTTCCGGATCAACCATACAGTCCGCGTTGCCGTGATCCGCGGTGATCAAAATCTTAGCGTTCTTTGCCATCAGGGCATCTACCACCTTGCCCAGGCACTCGTCTACGGCCTCCACCGCCTTAACTGCCGCCGCAAACACGCCGGTATGGCCCACCATATCACAGTTGGCGAAGTTTAAAATAATGCAGTCATACAGGTCCTGATTGATCAAGTCCACGCAGGCGTCCGCTACCAGATACGCGCTCATTTCCGGCTGCATATCATAGGTAGCCACCTTGGGAGATGGGATCAGCTTCCTATCCTCGCCCGCATATACCGCCTCTACGCCGCCGTTGAAGAAGAAGGTTACATGGGCGTATTTTTCCGTCTCCGCGATCCGCAGCTGCCGCAGGCCCTTTTGAGCGATATATTCCCCAAAGGTATTGACCAGCGTCTGGGGCTTGAAGGCCACATGCACATTGGGCATCTGGGCGTCGTACTGGGTCATGCATACATAATATAGGGGCATGAATTCCCGTGTAAAACCAGTAAAATCCGGGTCAACCAGGGTTCGGGTGATTTCTCTGGCCCGATCCGGCCGGAAATTAAAGCAGACAACGGAATCTCCGGCGCTGATTTTCGCTATGGGCGCCCCGTTTTCCGTAACCACCATGGGACGAATAAATTCATCGGTCAGAAGTGCGCCGTTTTCGTCCTTAGTCTCGTAGGATTCCAGCACAGCCGCCGCCGGGTCGCTGACCATATGGCCCTCCCCCCGGACTGCGGCGTTGTAAGCCTTTTCCACCCGGTTCCAGTTGGTATCCCGATCCATGGCGTAATACCGGCCCATAACCGTGGCGATTTTCCCCACGCCGGCCTCTTCCATTTTTTTCTGAAGCTGGCGGATATACTCCACGCCAGATGTAGGCGATACATCCCGGCCGTCCATCACACAGTGGACATATACTTGCTTTAATCCGTTTTTCCGGGCCAGATCAATGAGCCCGAACAGATGGCCGATATGGCTGTGTACACCGCCGTCGGACAAAAGGCCGATTAAGTGCAGGGCGCTTCCGTTTTCCTTGCAGTTTTCTACCGCGCCCATCAGGGCTTCATTCGAGAAGAAATCCCCGTCCTCGATGGACTTGGTGATCCGGGTCAGCTCCTGATATACAACCCGGCCCGCGCCGATGTTGGTATGGCCAACTTCAGAATTCCCCATCTGCCCGTCCGGCAGGCCCACACTCATGCCGCTGGCGTACAGGATGGTGTTGGGATTGTTTTGAAAATATTTGTCCATATTGGGGGTCTTGGCTGCCCGGATGGCATTCCCTTCCGTGGCCTCGTTCATCCCGTAGCCGTCTAAAATAATCAATGCGATTGGACTTTTTGGCATTTTTGTTTCCTCCTTGATACAGCATAAAGGGCTGTCCGTTTGAACAGCCCCCAATCCGTTTTATTTTGCCGCGGCTACGATGGCCGCGAAATCCGGCGTTTTCAGGCTGGCGCCGCCGATCAATCCGCCGTCAATATTTTCCTTTGCTAGAAGCTCCGCCGCGTTGCCCGCGTTCATGCTGCCGCCATACTGGATGGTGATTTCCTTTGCGCAGTTTTCGCAGTACAGCCCGGCCAAAACCTTGCGGATAGCCCCGCAGACTTCTTCCGCCTGGGCAGCCGTAGCGGTTTTGCCAGTACCGATAGCCCAGATCGGCTCATACGCCACAACTACCTTTTTGGCGTCCGCCGCTTCTATGCCCGAAAAAGCCGCCTTGATCTGCGCCGTGATCAGATCCATAGTCACGCCCTGCTCCCGCTGCTCTAAGCTCTCTCCCACGCATACAATGGGGATCAGGCCCTTTTCCAGCGCCTTTTTCGTTTTCAAGTTGACTGTTTCGTCTGTTTCCGCAAAATACTGCCGGCGCTCAGAATGGCCGATAATTACATAATCCACGCCCAGGTCTACCAGCATGTCGCCGCTGACCTCGCCGGTGTAGGCGCCGCTGTCCTGAAAATGCAGGTTTTCCGCGCCGATTTTCACCTGGGTTCCCTTTGCCGCCCGGATCGCCTCAGACAGGCAGACAAACGGCGTACAGCAAACCACTTCGCACTGTGCGTCCTTGGTCGCCTCGGCCACGGATTTTACAAAATCATATGTCTCCGAAGGAAGCTTGTTCATCTTCCAGTTCCCAGCAATAATATACTTACCCATTTTATCTGATTCCTTTCCCAAAAAGCTTATTTATCATTTAAAGCTGCGATCCCAGGCAGATCCTTGCCCTCCAGGAATTCCAGGCTGGCGCCGCCGCCGGTGGAAATATGCGTCATCTTATCCCCCAAGCCAGCCTGGTTGACAGCCGCAACACTGTCGCCGCCGCCAATGACAGTAACCGCGTCGATTTCCGCCAGCGCCTGGGCGATAGCGTTTGTGCCCTTAGCAAAATTGGGCATTTCAAATACGCCCATGGGTCCATTCCAAACAACGGTTTTCGCGTCTTTTACAGCGTCTTTGTATAATGCAATGGTCTTTTCTCCAATATCCAGGCCCTGCCAGCCGGCCTCAATGCCGCCCCGGCCAACAGTTTTATGCTCCGCGTCATTATCAAACGCTTTTGCCACTACAGTGTCTACGGGGATCAGCAGCTTTACGCCCTTTTTCTCCGCTTTTTCCATCATTTCCGCGGCATAGTCAACATAGTCCGCCTCCAGCAGGGAATCGCCCACTTCTTCGCCCTTGGCTTTCATAAAGGTGTAGGCCATGCCGCCGCCGATGATCAGGGTATCTACCTTTTCCAACAGGTTATTGATTACCGAAATTTTGGAGGAAACCTTACTGCCGCCCAAAATCGCTACAAACGGCCGGGTGGGATTGTTGACAGCATTGCCTAAGAATTCGATCTCCTTCTGGATCAGATAGCCCGCAACCGCCGTATCCAGGTATTTGGTCACACCCACATTGGAGCAGTGAGCCCGGTGGGCCGTTCCAAAGGCGTCGTTGACAAAAATATCCGCTAAGGACGCCAGCTCCTGGCTGAACGCGTCTACATTTTTTGTTTCCTCCGCCCGGTAGCGGGTGTTTTCCAGCAGCACCACGTCACCGTCAGCCATAGCTGCAACAGCTTTTTTCGCGTTTTCGCCCACAACGTTGTCGTCCGCGGCAAAAACGACTTCCTTACCCAGCTTTTCAGAAAGCTTTTTCGCTACCGGCGCCAGGGAAAGCTCCGGCTTTGGCTCGCCCTTAGGCTTGCCCATATGGGAGCAGAGGATAACCTTAGCTCCGTTTTTCATCAAATACTGGATGGTCGGCAGGGCGCCGTCGATCCGGGTCTCGTCGGTAATGTTTCGGTTTTCGTCTAAAGGCACGTTAAAATCGCACCGAACCAGGACTCTCTTGCCCTGTACGGCAATATCTTCCACGCTTTTTTTGTTCAACATCTTACACACCTCTTATTTCATTTTTAGGGGCTTGTCCCAATCATATTTATTTTATCGCAACCCGGGAAATTTTTCAAGTGATTTGCCTAAAATTGTTAAAAAAATATCTTGCAGACGGCCACGCTTGCCAAAAGCCCGGCAATATCACCAAAAACCGCCGCAGGCACAGCCCTTTTTGTATATTTTACCCGGGTCTTGCTGAAATATACCATCAATGTATAAAATGTAGTTTCCGTAGAGCCCATCATCACGGAGGCGATGCGGCCCGGCTGGGTGTCTGGCGGGTAAGTCTTGAACAGGTCGGCTAAGACCCCTAACGCCCCGCTGCCGGAAATCGGCCGGATCAGGGCCAGGTTCATCAGGTCCTCCGGAATCCGCAGCGCCTCCGCCAAGGGTCTGGCTGCCGTCAGAAGCCAGTCCATGGCCCCGGAGGCCCGGAGCATGGATACCGCTGTCAGCACCGCCACCAGGCAGGGGAAAATCCCCATTACGGTCTTCATGCCCTCCTCTGCTCCGGCGATAAATTCAGAATACACCGGCGTCTTTTTTGCCAGAGCCATGCACAGGATCGCCCCCATCAGCAGCGGGATAATGTATGCGGTCACAGCCTACCCCCTCCTTCGTTTCCCGGCAAAAATAATCAGCTTCATGGCAAACACAGCGCTCAAAAGCGCCGCCGCCGAGCAGACCCATACCGGGACAATGATCCCTAATGGCTCCGCAGACCCCGCCGCCGCCCGCATGGCGATGATCGTGGAGGGCACCAGCTGCAGCGACGCGGTATTGACCACCACGAACATGCACATTTCGTCGCTGGCCCGGTCCGGCTGTGGGTTCAGCCGGTCCAGCTCCGCCATGGCCCGGATCCCGGCCGGGGTAGCGGCGTTGCCCATTCCCAAAAGGTTCGCCGTCATGTTCATGGTGATTTTTTGCATAGCCGGGCTGTCCGCCGGGAGCCTGGGAAACAAAAAGCGGGTCAGGGGCCGGAGCAGGCATTTCAGTACTGCCGACAGCCCGCCGGCGTCCGCCAGCCGCATGAGCCCCGTCCACAGGCACATAGCGCCAGCAAAGCCCAGAACGGTTTCCACCGCCGTTTTTGCCCCCGCCATGCCGGCTGTCACGGTCTGGTCTAAGGTACCGTTGAATCCGCCGGCAATCAATGAAATTAAAATCATCCCCGCCCAAATGTAATTCATATTTGTCACCTCATTTTATTCTATTGTATTTCCCGTAAATTTATGATATACTGATCGGGATATTGAATGAGGAGTGGATGGCATGAGCGCGGCGGATACGATTTTTATTGAGAACTGTAAAGATATTTTAGAAAACGGCGTATGGGATACGGACTATCCGGTGCGCCCCAAATGGGCGGACGGGGCGCCTGCCCATACGGTAAAAAAATTTGGGATTGTGAACCGGTATAACCTGGCGGAGGAATTCCCGATCCTCACCCTGCGGCGTACCTATTTAAAGAGCGCCGTGGACGAGCTTTTGTGGATCTGGCAGAAAAAGTCCAACAATATCCGGGATCTGGGCAGCCATATCTGGGATCAGTGGGCGGATGAAACCGGCTCTATCGGCAAGGCCTACGGCTATCAGCTGGGTATCAAGCACACCTATCCGGAAGGGGAATTCGACCAGGTAGACCGGGTGCTTTACGACTTGACCCACAACCCCCAAAGCCGCCGGATCCTCACCAACATCTACAACCACCAAGACTTGTCGGAAATGCGTCTGTACCCCTGCGCCTACAGCATGACCTTTAATGTGTCCGGCAAGACCTTAAACGGGATTTTGAATCAGCGGTCCCAGGATATGCTCACGGCTAACAACTGGAATGTATGCCAGTACGCAGTGCTACTCTATATGTTTGCCGCGGCGGCAGGCCTGGAGGCAGGCACCCTGGTACATGTCATCGCTGACGCCCACATCTATGACCGGCATGTGCCGATCGTCCGGGATTTAATCAGCCGGACGCCTTATCCCGCCCCCCGGCTGGAAATGGATCCGCTGACGGATTTTTACGCCTTTACGAAGGACAGCTTCCGGCTTGTCGATTACCAGTACCATCCCTTTGACATCAAAATCCCAGTGGCGGAATAAAACAGGAGGGTTACGATTATGAATTTGATTGCTGCAGCAGCGAAGGACTGGGGGATCGGCCGGGACAACGGGCTTTTGTTCCGCATTCCCCGGGATATGCAGTTTTTCCGGGAAACGACTGCAGGAAAGGTGGTGGTCATGGGCCGCAGGACCTTAGAGTCCTTTCCCGGCCGCAGGCCCCTTCCCAACCGTACCAATATCGTGCTGACCCGGAACCTGGATTATTCGGCGGAGGGCGTAATTCTGTGCCATTCCCCGGAGGAGCTTCTCGCCCGGACGGCGGCCTATCCCCCGGAGGATGTTTTCCTCTGCGGCGGCGCGGAAATTTACCGGCTGTTTTTAAATCGGTGCCGGCTTGCCTATATTACCCGGGTAAACGCCATGGCGCCGGCGGACAGCTTCCTGCCCGACCTGGACAAGGACCCTGCCTGGGTGCTGCGGGAGGCCTCCGCGCCGGTGGAGGATCACGGCTATACCATGACCTTTTGCACCTATGAAAACCTGCATATGAAAAAATAATTTTGCTCTTAGCAGGCGGGAACGGTTGAACTGCCCCCATTTGTTAGACAAGTATGATATAATACTTGTACTAAGAAATGGGGTGTTTTACTATGCCTAAAGGAATACCAAACAAACGCTATACACCAGAGTTCAAACAACTGGCAGCGGAAACCATGCAAAAGGAAAAATTGCGTATCCGTGAGACGTCTGCACAATTCGGAATTGGTGACCAAGGACTTGCAACAAAACGTCGTGGCCGTGGCAGAAAAGGCCGTCCCAGCAAGCCCTCTTGGCTGCTTAAAAATTAACTTGAAAATGTTTGTCTGACTTTTTGAGGTCACTTCAATCGCCTTATCTGGTTTTTTGTTTATTCTAATTCAAAGGCGCCAGTGTACAGCTGGTAATACCGGCCCTTTTCCGCGATCAGCTGATCGTGAGCGCCGCGCTCGATGATCCGTCCCTGTTCCAAAACCATAATCACATCCGAGTTTTGTACGGTAGACAGCCGGTGCGCAATGACAAATACGGTTCTTCCTTTCATCAGGGAATCCATCCCCTTTTGGACGATGGCCTCCGTCCGGGTATCAATGCTGGAGGTAGCCTCGTCTAGGATTATAACCGGCGGGTCGGCTACCGCCGCCCGGGCAATGGACAACAGCTGCCGCTGGCCCTGGGAAAGGCCGGAGCCGTCGCCGGACAGCACCGTGTCATAGCCCTGGGGCAGCATATTGATAAAGCCGTCGGCATTGGCCAGCCTGGCCGCAGCCCGCACCTCTTCTTCTGTAGCGTCCAGCCTGCCGTAGCGGATATTTTCCATGACAGTACCGGTAAACAGGTTGGTATCCTGCAGGACGATCCCCAGGGAACGCCGGAGATCGCTTTTCCGGATCTTATTGATATTGATCCCGTCATAACGGATTTTCCCGTCCGCCAGGTCATAAAACCGGTTGATCAGATTGGTGATCGTTGTTTTTCCGGCGCCGGTCGCCCCAACAAAAGCTACCTTTTCGCCCGGGTTGGCATACAGGGTAATATTATGCAGGACAATTTTATCCGGGTTATATCCAAAATCCACGTCAAAGAACTGCACTTCGCCGGTCAGCCGCGTGTAGGTCACGCTCCCGTCGCCGTGGGGATGCTTCCAGGCCCAGAGCCCGGTATGCGCAGGGGTTTCGATCAGCTGCCCATTTTCCTCTTTGGCGTTTACCAAGGTTACATATCCCTCATCCTGCTCTGGCTCCTCGTCCATCAGCTCAAAAATCCGGCCGGCGCCTGCCAAAGCCATGATGATCGAGTTCAGCTGCTGTGAGATCTGGCTGATAGGCGAGGTAAAGCTCTTGCTCAGCTGTAAGAAGGACGCGATCATGCCCAGGGTGGTTCCGCCGATACCCGCCAGGGCCAGGCCGCCCCCTACGATGGCTACCAGCACATACTGCAGGTGGCCCAGGTTCCCCATGATTGGCATCAGGATATTGGCAAATTTATTGGCCTGGGAAGCGTTTTCACAAAGCTCTGTATTCAGCTTATCAAACTGCGCCTTCGATTTTTCCTCATGGCAGAAAACCTTGATAACCTTCTGCCCGTGGATCATTTCCTCAATATATCCATTCACAGCGCCCAGGGACTGCTGCTGGCGGACAAAGTACTTTGCGCTGTTCCCCGCGATCTTCCGGGTTACGGCAATCATAAAGATCACAAACAGGACGATCAGCACAGTTAACCAGACGTTCATAACCACCATGGCGATAAAAACGGTTACCACGGTGATCACCGAAACAAAGATTTGGGGGATACTCTGGGCGATCATCTGCCGGAGCGTATCCGTATCGTTTGTAAACCGGCTCATTAAATCCCCGTGGGTGTGGGTGTCAAAATACCGGATGGGGAGCTTCTGCATATGGGAAAACATCTCGTCCCGGATGTCCTTCAAAACCCCTTGGGAAATGACAACCATCAGCCGGTTATAGGTATAAGACGCGATAACGCCCAAAAGATACAGGCCGCCCATAGTCAAAATCGCCCGCAAAAGCCCGTCAAAAACCGGGTTTGCTTCTAACAGCAGGGGCTCAATATAGTCGTCGATCAAAATTTTTAAAAATACGCTGCCGCCTACATTGGCAATGGAGCTGATCAGGATACAGACCAGAACAATGAAAAACATGGCCTTATACCGCTGGGTAATATAGGAAATCAGGCGCTTTAGCGTTTTAGCCTTCGCTGGTTTTTTATTCTGCCGCATCCTCGCCGCCTCCTTTCACCTGGGAGTTATAGACCTCCTGATAAATCGCGTTGGTTTTCAGCAGTTCCTGGTGGGTCCCCACCGCATCGATCCGGCCGTTGTCCAGTACAACAATCTTATCCGCGTCCTCTACGGAGGAAACCCGCTGGGCAATAATGATTTTAGTCGTATCCGGGATTTCCTCCCGGAACGCCTTCCGGATCAGCGCGTCGGTCTTGGTGTCCACCGCGCTGGTAGAATCGTCCAGGATCAGAATTTTGGGTTTTTTCAGAAGCGCCCGGGCAATGCACAGCCGCTGCTTCTGGCCGCCGGAAACATTTGTGCCCCCCTGCTCAATATATGTGTCGTACCCATCCGGGAAAGTCCGGATAAAATCATCCGCCTGGGCTAGCTTGCAGACGCGGACCAGTTCCTCGTCAGAAGCGTCCTCCGCGCCCCAGCGCAGGTTTTCCTTGATGGTACCGGAAAACAGTACGTTCTTCTGCAAAACCATAGCCACCGCGTTGCGCAGGGATTCCAGGTCATACTGCCGCACATCCACGCCGCCTACCCGCAGATCCCCCGCTGAGGCGTCGTAAAGCCGGGGGATCAGCTGTACAAGGCTGGATTTGGACGAGCCTGTACCGCCGATAATCCCCACCGTTTCCCCGGACCGGATATGCAGGTCAATATCCTTTAAGACCATTTTGTTCGGCGAATAGCCAAAGCTGAGATTGTCAAAATCAACGGAGCCGTCGGCTACCTGGTATACCGGCGAATCGCCGTTTTGCAGATCGGACTGTTCGTCTAAAATTTCCACAACACGCTCTGCAGAAGCCCTGGAAATAACAATCATAACAAACACCATAGAAAGCATCATCAGGCTCATGAGGATCTGCATGGTGTAGGTAATCAGGCTCATCAGCTGGCCGGTCGTCATACCGCCGCCCACAATCAGACGCGCCCCGATCCAGGAAATCAACAGCATACACATATACACCGTGAACTGCATCAAAGGGTTGTTAAAGGCTAGGATTTTTTCCGCCTTGGAAAAATCCCGGTAAATGCTGCCGGAAATTTTTTTGAACTTCTGTTCCTCGTATTCCTCCCGGACAAAGGATTTGACTACCCGAATCCCATGCAGGTTTTCCTGGACCACATTGTTTAGCTTGTCATAGGTGTGGAATACCCGCTCAAAGATCGGATGCGCCCGGCTCATAATCAAATACAGCCCAACTGCCAGAATCGGCATAGCGCACAGGAATATCAGCGCCAGCCGGGCCTTAATCTGAAAAGCCATAAACAACGAAAATATCAGCATTACCGGACACCGCACCGCCACCCGGATAATCATCTGGAACGCGTTTTGCATATTGGTTACGTCGGTGGTCAGCCGGGTAACGATACTGGCTGTGGAAAATTTATCAATATTCGCAAAGGAAAATTTCTGCACATTATAGTACATATCCTGGCGGAGATTTTTGGCAAAGCCCGCTGACGCCAGCGCCGCGTGCTTTCCGGACAGCGCGCCGAAGATCAGTGAAACCACTGCTGATAATACCAGGAATAATCCAGTACGCAGGATATAGCCCATGTTTCCGGCATCGATGCCATAGTCGATCAGGTATGCCATCAGCATAGGGATGACCACTTCCATAACGACTTCAAATATGACAAAAACCGGCGCTAAAATGGAATCCCGCTTATATTCGCGGACCGATCCCGCTAATTTTCTAATCATGCCGTTATCCTCCTTTTCTTGATGATCATGTCGTTACAATATGTAAATAAAGACCGGTTCCGCAATGTGCTTCTTTTTTGCAGAGCCGGTCTTTTGTATACAGGTATATCAGAGAATCAGTCATTCCCCTTTAAAGCCCGCAGCGACGTATGAATGACATCCTGCATGGCCTTGTCATCCTGGTATTTTGTCATGATCCGCCGGATATGGGTCGCGCCGGTGGTCACACCGGATTCTCCCAACGCTACGATAGCTGCCTTTACCACTTGTTTCTCTGGATTTTCCAGCATATTCACAAGAATATTATAGGTTTCATCACATGGATTTTTGCCGCACTGAGCCGCAATATCCATAGCTGTCGCCGTATCTGCTTTTTCCGCTAAATGCCGCAGCTTATCCCACTTTTTGTGTTATATTAGATTTTGTGCATTTGGTTTTCCAAACATGTTTTCCGCTCCCTTTCCAATTTCATAAAGATTCTAAATTCCCTACATCCGGCCGCGCCTGCGGTTCTTCCTCCCGGTTTCGGATCGCGCTGTAGAATACGGCCAGCAGGCCGGTCAGCTGCTCCATTTGCTCCCGGGTCAGATAATTCGTGATGTGTGCTTCCACTTCCTGCCGGGTACGGTACATTTCGTCCCGGATTTTCAGCGCCTTGTCCAGCAGAAATACATCCCGGCCCCGATGGTCCTGGGGGTTGACGCGCACCTCTATCAGGCCCTTGGCCCGCATCCGCTGCAAAAGCCCAATTACAGAAGAATGCTTGAGGTGAAAATGGGCCTCGATGTCCTTTTGGGTCGCCCGCATCCCCGCCTGCCCCAGCAAAAAAAACATAACCTCCATTTGCGCGTAGGTGATGTCCAGCCGCTTGAACTGGGCGTTTGCCTGGGCCACTAAGGTATCGTTGATTTTCTTGATATAAAATCCAAAATCCTCAAACTCGCCCATATTTTTTCCCTCTTCCTTGGATATGTAGGATACTACATATTCTACAGGAAATATTTTTCGTTGTCAATGGATTTCTTGTATGATTCACAGTTTTTTCACAAAAACATCATACTTTCTTCATAGAACAAAATCCGAAAATTTTAATAAAAAAATGCGCCCTTCCAGGACGCATTTTTTTATTTTCCTTTTAGCAGCCGCAGCCAGGAGACGGCGGCGGGCAGATGGAGTTATCATCAGGGAAATCGCACTTTTCCGGCGGGAAGAATTCATCCACCGGGAAGCTGATCCGCTCAAACAGGTCGCAGGGATTGTCGTCCGTAGCGCCAATGCATTCTTTCTGTGGGATACAGAAATCATACGCTGGGATCAGCAGCTGTACCCGGCGCTCCAGCTTAATGATGGAGAAAATCCCCAGAGAAACAAATACCCGCTTCTGTTCCCCGCCCAGGATCAGGCTGTCGTCGAATACGCGGCAAACGGATTCCGGTACGCTGGCCAGATCAAAGTCATCATCGCAGCAGCAGCATTTATCGTTAATATCTACAACCTTAGCGCCTAACGCAATGGGGTCTACAACTTCTACCACCGCGCTGGGCATGTTGGTCTTGCGCCAGAGCTGGGGATCAAACGCGTCCTCTTTGTATTTGCTGGCAAACATTTTCGCGTTCCCTTCAGAGCCGAACAGGATAACCTTCTTGTCAAAGGTTGCTAAACCTTCTACTTCCGTGGGCCGGCCCAAGCCGGTGAACACCGCTAAGGTGATCCGGAAGAAATATTTTAGGTCAACCGAATAAAAGCCCCGGTTAAAGGGTACGGATTCAATATCGGAGAACACCCAGATGATCTCCGCTTTTGTACATTTTACATTGATGGCCCGGTCTACTACGCTCTGGCCTGCGGCAGTCAGATATACCCGGACGTTTTCCAGACAGTCTTTATCCCGACAAGAGTCGTACACCTTATCTGTATGTATGCAGACAGCTTCTTTAAAGCCTTTATCCGCATTGTTCGTACAGTTGCAGTTTTTATCGCTCATACTATCAAAACTTCCTTTCATTTTTTACGGGATGGTTCCCTTGTTATAGCATATGAAAGTTTAAATAAAATGTGAATAGTGTTTGCAAAATTCAGAGAAATCGGGTATAATGAAGCTAATACTGAAATACTAAGGATGAAGCCTATGCTATCACAAATTTATTCCTGCGGCCTTCTGGGGATTGACGGCTATACTGTGACGGTAGAAACAGATATTTCCAACGGCCTGCCGGCCTTTGACATTGTGGGCCTGCCTGACGCAGCCGTCCGGGAGGCGAAAGAGCGGGTCCGGGCTGCTGTAAAAAACATTGGCTGCACTGTGCCCGCCAAGCGGATCATCATGAATTTGGCGCCCGCAGCCTATCGGAAGGAGGGGGCCGCCTACGACCTGCCCATGGCCGTTTCCCTGCTCTGCGCCTCGGAACAATGCCCCCAGCCGGACGCAAAAACCGCCTTTATTGGTGAGCTTTCCTTAGACGGCGGTGTAAACCCGATAGCCGGGGTTTTGCCTATGGCCGTTTCCGCGTTGGAAAATGGTTTTCACACGCTGTTTGTCCCATCAAAAAATGCCGCGGAAGCGGCGGTTGTAGAAGGGCTTTGCGTATATCCGGTAGAATCCCTTGCCCAGATCCCGGCGCACCTGGCCGGGGATGTGCGGCTGACGCCATATACCGTGGACCTCCAGTCAGTCCTATCCGGAGCGGAAAGTACGCTTCTGGATTTTGCCGACGTAAAGGGGCAGGAAAATGCCAAACGGGCTTTAGAAATCGCGGCTGCCGGCAACCATAACATACTTTTGATCGGATCCCCCGGCACAGGCAAGACCATGCTGGCTCAGCGGCTTCCCGGGATCTTGCCGGATCTGTCCTTTTCGGAGGCCCTGGAGGTGTCTAAAATCCATTCGATCGCCGGCGTACTGCCGGAAGGCGCGCCGCTGATCACCCAACGTCCTTTCCGCAGCCCGCACCACACGATTTCCGCCTCCGGCCTTTCCGGCGGCGGCACCGTCCCCCGGCCCGGGGAGCTTTCCCTGGCTCACAACGGCGTCCTTTTCCTGGATGAACTGCCGGAATTTAAACGGGAGGTATTAGAGGTCATGCGCCAGCCTTTAGAGGACGGCCGGGTCACCATCTCCCGGGTCCATGCTACCCTGACATATCCCTGCCGCATGATGCTGGTGGCTTCCATGAACCCCTGCAAGTGCGGCTATTACGGCGACGCCCGCCGGAAATGCACCTGCTCTCCCGGAGAGATCAGCCGGTATCGGAGCCGAATCTCCGGCCCCCTTTTAGATCGGATTGACATCCAGGTGGAGGCAGCCAGCGTAGACTACAGTGACCTGAGTTCCGCCCAGACCGGGGAATCCAGCAAAACGATCAAGGAACGGGTCAACCGGACTCGCCAAATCCAGCGGGAACGGTACCGGGATTATCATATTTATTCTAACGCCCAGCTCACTGCCGGGATGCTTCCCAAGTTCTGCCCCTTGGGCAAGGCGGAAAACGATCTTTTAAAGGCCGCCTTTGATAATCTGGGCCTTTCCGCCCGGGCCCATTCCCGAATCTTAAAGGTGGCCCGGACTATTGCCGACCTGGAAGGCTCGGAAGACATCCGAACCCCCCATCTGGCCGAAGCCATCCAATACCGGAGCCTGGATCGGAAATATTTTGAATAGCCGCCGAAGATAGGAGTATGTAAAATGAAAAAACTTTTATTGGGACTGACGATCTTATTTTCCTCTCTGTGCCTGGCTGGGGCAGGATATGTGCTGTACACCCAGGGTACGGCAAATCCTGGCTATGCTGTGATCCCCTTCGTGCTTTCCCTATGTGCTGCCCAGGGCTTGCGCGCCCTCCGCAGGCGGGAAAACCGCTAATATACAAAAAACTTCATCGTGAGGAAGGTTACAGGGATCCCGATCACCGCCGCCAGCAGATAGGCCAGGGTTTGATTTAAGGACAGGGCCGTAAACAGCCATACGCATAAATACTGGATGATAAAATTGGGGATATAGCTGACCGGGAACCGGACAAAATTTTTCAGGGTGGGCTTCTTCCGGAAAGTAAAACGGGTATTCAGGAAAAAGGATAGAACAAGGCCCGCGCAGTAGCCCAGCACAAAATTGAGCCGGCTGTCCCGGCCTGCCGGGTACACAAGATCCAGACCGGCGGCGAACACCGCCGTACTCAGGGTATTGATCCCGCCGATAACCACAAAGGTCAAAAACTGCACCGTAAAAAACGGCTGCAGCCGTTTTCCGATCCCTGCCGGCAATACCCGATCCACCCAGTCCGCAAGACGGTCTAAAATCTTCTGCATATCCCATTCCTCCTCTGCCACAATATTTTCCATCCTCATTATATCATAGTTTTTACAATTTGTACACACAGGCTACACACAAACGCAATACAATAAAAATAGATGAAACTGGATCGAGAAAGGGCGGATCAGCATGAAAAAAAGTGTTTTGATCGTAGAAGATGAAGATTTGATGCGGGAGGTTATCCAGGACTATTTCACCGGGGCCGGATACGAAACAACAGAGGCCCGGGACGGCCGGGAAGCCGTGGATTTGATTGATGCCATGGATTTTGACCTGATCCTTTTGGACATTATGCTGCCGGAAATCGACGGCTTTTCTGTATGCCGTCATATCCGCAAATCCCATGATACACCGGTGATCATGATCACCGCCCGCAGCGACGAGGACGACAAGCTGGTTGGCTATGAATTCGGCGCGGACGATTATGTGACTAAGCCCTTCAGCCCCCGGGTACTCTTAGCCAAAGCCAACGCCTTGCTCAAACGCACCGCCGGCACAGTCTGCGATCAGGACGGAGTGGTTTCCGCAGCGGGGATTGAAATCAATGAGGCATATCACACCGTAACCGCCGACGGCGCCGTTATTGACTTGACACCCAAGGAATATGACCTGCTTTTATACCTGATGCGCAACCGGGGCCGGGTGCTGTCCCGGGACACATTGCTGTCTAAGGTATGGGGATATGACTATTTCGGTGACCTGCGCACTGTAGACACCCATATCAAAAAGCTCAGGGCCAAGCTGGGGCCCAAGGCGCGCCATATTAAAACCCTCATTAAAGCCGGCTATAAATTTGATGAAAACGGCGCTGAATCAGGAGGCGGGCTATGAGAAAGCTTTGGAGCCGGCTTTCTATTACCAAAAAGGTCTTCCTGCTGACAGCTTTGGTTTTTTCCCTGTTTTTAGCGCTTTTGCTGGTATGCCAGCTTTTCTTTTTTGAACAGTATTATGCCTATACGATCCGCCGGTCGCTGACCCAAACGGTCCGGAATTTTGCCGAAGCGTATATATATCTGTCCGACGATCAGGCCATTAACGAGGCAATCGTGCGCTATGCCAACAGTGATAACGCTTACATTACCGTTTTGGGGGAAAATAACGCGCTGCTGCATACGGTTTCCTATGAAATGAGCGTAAAAACAGATACGCAGACCTACCGCCTGATCCTGGACAATGCCATCCGAGACCAATCCTTTCTGGACATGGATCTGCAGGAAGGGGATCCTGTCACGGTAACCTTTTCCTATACGCCCCAGGGCCGGCAGGGCCGGATGATGATCCCGCAGACCATCACCGCCGGCGAAAAGACCTGGCGAATGCCTGAATTCCTTCCGCCCATGCATGCCGGCGAGGATAACCGACCGGAAGAGAGCGGCGGCGCGCCGGCTGCCGTCAGTGTGTCTGTGGACGGCATAATCTCCGCCATTACCCTGCCGACCCAGCAAAGCGCCGGGGCCAATGTGCAGCGGAACGAGGCCTTCGGCGCCGCCATGCACTGGATGTACCAGGTCAACCATGGGCTGCAGATCGCTCAGGATTCCCCCATGCACTATGTGTACCAGAGCCCGGAAAGCGGCAACACCTATATGGTGGTAGCGGAAAAAATCTTAAACCAAAACGACTATGAGATCATCTTTGCCCTGACGCCGATGCAGTCGGTCAGTGAGGCGACCGCCGTAAACCGGGATTTTGTGTGGATCTGGCTGATATTTATGGTCTGTATGGCTGTTTTGACGGCAATTTTCTTTTCCCGAACCGTTACCCGGCCGATCATCCGCATTACCGACGTAACCCGGCAAATGTCCAACCTGGATTTCTCCCAGACCTGCCAGGTATCCACGGAGGATGAAATCGGCCGGCTGGCTGAGAATGTCAACCGCATGTCCCAGAAGCTGGATTCCGCCATTAACGAGCTTGTAGACGCCAACGCGAAGCTGACTGAGGATATTGAGCGCGAGCGGCTTTTAGAGCTGCAGCGCAAGGAATTTGTGGCGACCGTATCCCATGAACTGAAAACGCCCTTAGCCATTATCCGGGCCTACTCGGAGGGCCTGATCGACGGGGTTTCCGTAGAGAAGCAAGGCCGGTATTTAAATGTCATTGTGGACGAGACCGCCAAAATGGATTCACTGATCTTAGCTATGCTGGAAAATTCCAAGCTGGAAACCGGTGCGCAGAAGCCGGATTTAAAGACCTACGACCTCTGCGCCTTTACGGCCAAGATCACCAAACGGATGCGCCAGGCCTTTACAGCTGAGGGGCTGGCCTTAGTGGATAACATCAGCGCCCAGCCCGTGGAAAAGGATTTCGATAAGGTGCTTTTAAAGCAGGTCGTAGCTAATTTCCTGACCAACGCTTTGCACCATACAAAACCCGGCGGCCAGGTCACTGTCACGGTAAACAGCCGGGAGGTATCGGTCGAAAATGAAGGCGCGCCCATCCCTGCGGAAGATTTGGACAAGGTTTGGGACCGGTTTTATAAAATTGACAAATCCCGGGCCCGGGGCCACAATACGGGCTCCGGCCTGGGGCTGACCATCGCGAAAAATATCCTGCTGCTGCATAAAGCCGTATATGGCGTGGTCAATACAGATACCGGTGTAAAATTTTGGTTTTCCCTGCCGGATCAGGACGCATAGCAAAAGCTATGCGTCCTGCCGCCTTGCCGGCCCGCCGCGCCTTTGCCCCTGCTCCAGGCTGCGCCGGTTGATAACAATCCTTTTCCAGGGACATTATTTCCCCTCTGCGCCGGGGCTTGGTAAAAATTTAATCAATTTTCAGTACGCCCGCCGCCTGTTCCAGCCCGCCGGGGACGATTTCACAGCCCAACACAAACTGGCTGGGGATGGAAGAATCATTCTGAATGCCAAACTGGGCCGCCGCCCGGAATCCAAACCGGCCGTAATAGTCCGGATCCCCGGCCAGGAAAACGCCGGTGTACCCGAGTTTTTTAGCTGCTTCCAGGCTATGGCGCACAAGCTGGCCGCCGATGCCCTGGTCTCTATATTCCAAAGCCACGCAGAGCGGGGCTAAAAGTAAGCCCGCAAACGGCCCAGCCGGCGTCATGACCTGCTTTTTGGTCAGCATAATATGCCCGATCAGCCGGCCCTCTGCCTCCGCAACAAACTCCAGCGCCGGCAGATATCCATCCCCTGCCCGGAGTTCCAGTACAAAATCCTGTTCCGTGCCATCCTTTACCCGGGCTGTGGCAAACGCCGTCTGTACCAGCTGATAAATCTCTTCAAAATCAGTTTCTTTTGCAAGACGAATTTCCATATTTTCCTCCATTAAAATGATTTGTTCTTATAGATCCTGATGCTAAGCGCCCAGGAGCCGGCGAAAAATACCGCCGCCACAGCCGCTGCCGACAAAAGGGTTCCCGGAAGCCCGCCTGCCGGCGCGCCGGGCGCGTCCGCGAAGATCAAAAATACAGGATAAAGCATCGATCCGGCCACCCACAAAAAGATTGTAAATACCCGGCCTTTCATATAGCCAAATTTATAGATCAGAGGCAGGCTGATCCCAACAAACAGGAACAGCATAATTAACGACCCTATCAGCGTTTCCAAATTCCCGATAATAAATTCCATATTGGTAAGAAATCTCCGCAGCAGGTAAAACACCGCGAAATTGGCGGCCGTGGCGTAGGCCCAGATCAACAGGCTTTCCACATATTTTGCCCCTACGATCTGTCCGGCTGTCACCGGCAGGCTTTTATGGAGGATATGGATTTTATCCCGTTCTTCTATACTCAGTCCCCCAATCACAAAAATATATACGCTCAGTACAATCACCGTGCCCACATACGCGTTATTTTGAAAACAAAGGGGGAACAACACAACATAAAACAATACAAACAATAAATAGCGCTTCAGCACCGCAATATCCATCTTGATCAGCTTTCCCATAACGACCATTCCTTTCTATTTTGTATAAAACCGCATGATATCCTCAATTGTTGGCTTTTCCGCGACCAGGCCGCCGGGGACGCTCCCCTTTGCCAGCCCTTCAAAGCCATACCGGCCCTCTTTATAAGACACAAGCCGCTTTTTCAATTCCGTCGTCAGCTGCTCTGGGTCCCCCTTCACCAGCCGATGTCCCTCCAGCAGGGCGTCCTTCGGCTGGTCCAACAGGATTTGCCCCTGATCCACCAGGACGATATAATCGGCTGTCCTGTCCAAATCCGAGGTGATATGGGTAGAGAGCAGAACTGTTTTGTCACCATCCTGCATGTATTCCGACAGAATATCCATCAGCTCCTCCCGGGCCACCGGATCCAGGCCTGCCGCCGGCTCATCCATAATCAGCAGATCCGCGTGGTGGGACAGGGCAATGGCAATGCTGAATTTTTCCCGCATACCGGTAGACAGTGTTTTGACCTTGCTTGCTCCGGACAGGCCAAATTTTTTCATATAGCCCTGGTATGCTTCTTCATCCCATTCCCGGTAAAACCGGCAAAGCATATTTTTTGTAGCATCCAGGGTCATCCCCTCATAAAAATAGCCGTTTCCTAAAATGATCCCAATTTTATTTTTCAGCTCGATCTCATCCTGGGCCATGGATTTCCCAAGAATCGAAATCGTACCCTGATCCGGCCGCACCATGCCTAAAATGCTTTTGATCAGCGTTGTTTTGCCCGCGCCGTTGCGGCCGATCAGGCCAGTAATATATCCCGGCTGGATCCGCAGGTTCACATCCCGCAGGGAAAACGCCGGATAGCTTTTGCCTACACCCGTCATTTCAATTGCATACATTGATTTATCATTCCCTTCCTGATTTCATATCTCTTCTGCATAAAGCATATCCAAAAGCTGGTCAATATCCTGCCGGGTCAGTTCTAGCTCCCTTGCAATATCCAGTGCTGCCAGCAAATGCTGCTCCATGTCGCTTTTTTTCCGTTCCCGGGCCAACCCCGCGCTCCTGGCGGATACCACCGAACCCTTGCCGGGCCGGGTTTCAATATATCCCTGCCGCTCCAGCAGTTCATAGGCGTTTTTCGTGGTAATCACACTGACCGCCAGCTCCTTTGCCAGCAGCCGAATGGACGGCAGGCTATCGCCCTCTGTTAACGCGCCCTCCACAATGTTCCTGCAAATCTCGGCCGCGATCTGCTGGTAAATGGGGGTGTCGGAACGATTGGATAAAATAATATTCATATCGTCACCTCGTATATACCGTATATATGATTTATATACAGTATATACGATTTGTATTCCGTTGTCAAGCGATTTCTAAAAAAAGTTTAATGTAATTTTCACTAGGTACAAAAAAATGACGGACGATATCGTCCGTCATTTTTATTCAGAATCAGTTAATCGGGCCCACAGGCGCATTATTACCAATCTTGCTCATTTCGATGTTCTCGAAGTCAGGAATCTTGGTAAATACCTCACTGTCTGGTTTCAGCGTATAATCGCCGCCTGCGTAATCCACAAATCCAGGATCCTCCGTGGTCACCAGGTTGTTATCGCCCTTGATCAGCTCAGCCGCGCCGCGGGTACTGTTCTTATTGGGTACGCCATTGGTCTGGCTCAGGCCAAACTTGATATTCACAACCACGTTCTTATCAAAGATATTGGTAGGTACTGACTTGTAATATTCATCCCTAAAGGTCGCCAGCTCCGGATACCGCTCCGCAAAAGCCGGGATCTGGGCATATTTCTCTGCCAGCTCTACACGCTCTTTTTCTTCCGCATTGTTCATATCCCAGGTTGTGCCCGGCGCATAGGTATCCCATCCGCGGAATGTGGTACTGCAATCTACAAAGATGTTGCCCGTCAGGGTATTCCGGTTCCCCTGCGCCGTTACGCCGATAACGCTGTTGGCGCCGGCAGTACCGATGTTGGAGAAAATGTTGTTGTAAATCTGCAGGCCATGGCCGTAATTATCGGTCCGGATACCGGATACGTTCAGCTGCTGGTCGTATTCGCCGACCTTGAAGATACCCAGGTTATAAATATGGTTGTTCCGGATGATCGTTCCGCGCCACTGCGGCATATACTCATTTCTGGTATAGATCGCATCCATATCCAGGCACTCCTTGACCGCGTCGTGAATCTTATTGAATTCAATGATGTGGTCGTTGCCGTGATAGTTAAAGATACAGTGCGGCGCGTCGTAAATATCGTTATAGGCCACATGGATGCCTACGCCGTGCATAGCGATGGCCGGGACATATGCCTTATGCAGGTAACCCACACGATGGATCTGGTTATTGATAATCGTGTCATTGCTGGGCTCTAAAGTTTCCAGATCACCGCCGCGCAGATACAGTCCTGTGCCGCCGATATTCTTAATATGGTTATTCTCAATATTGACGTTATCGCCAATCATGATAATACCGCCGGACCCAAAGTTGAAGATGTTACAGTTCATGATCCGGATGGAATTTACGCCGTCGCCCTGATCTGTCAGGCCATCCCAGACGTGGCCCGGGAATACCTGCGCATCCGGATAATTATCCGGGTCGTCAATGTATACGCCGTAACCGGAGGACTTGTCAAACATCCGGCCGTTTAAGTCAATGTTCTGGGCAATCAGGAATTCCTTAAAGGTTGGGATCTTATATCCCGCGCTCAGACCCAGCACCGCATAACCGCGGCCGCCTTCCATAGTCAGGTTGCTGACAGTAATATGGGTCGCTCCGTCAAAGTGGAACACCGGCGTCTTCATGGTAGACAGGCCTAAGGTGTAGTTGCCGGTCTGGAAGTCTGCCGGCGGATAGTAGTACAGGATACCGGTTTCCCGGTCAATGTAATACTCACCCTCTGAATCCAGCTCTTCCAGGAGGTTCTCGCCAAAGAACCAGCCGTTTGTATAATAGGTGTTGATCCGGCCTTCCTTGATGCTCAGGAACTTCTTAGCCGTATCAATTTTTTCAATCGGATAGGTATTATTCTCATAGTTGATGGAAATCGTACCTACAATGTATGGATCCTTGGCGTTAACCCACTTGGAAATCCGATCGTCTGTGTAGGTAAAGCCAAAGTTTGCTGTATCTACATTTGCCGACGGTACCGAAATGGAGCCCTCGTTGGGGTATCTGGCCAGGGTCTGGTTCTCGCCGTTGACAATCAGCTCAGCCTGGGCATAACGGCCCTTATTGAAATAATGGTAGCCACGGGTACTCATTTCACCGTAGTCTTCGATGCCATGTTCCTTCAGATCGACCATCATAACCTTTTCTGCGGCCGCCTTGTCAATAATCGTATCCTTGGCGGTTTTATCCGCAGCCTTGAACCAGGACTTATCCAGAGCGACTTCACCGGACAGGGTCACTTCCTCGCCAGGATATGCCGTATAGGTAATGGGCGCTTCTTCCGTACCGGAATCCTCTGTTGTAAGCTCCAGGCCAGAATCCAGGTAATATGTGCCGCCTCGCAGATATACGGTAACGCCGCCTTCCGGCAGCCCGCCGGAGGCCTTCATCGCCCGGATAGTGTCTCTTGCTTTTTCCAGCGTAGCGAAAGGCTTCGCCTCACTGCCGTCGTTGCTGTCATTTCCATCTAAGGATACATACAGCTTGCCTGCGGAAGCCGTGGTTTCGCCGCCCGGTGTTGTTCCCGGATTATCGCCGCCAGACGGGAGCTTAATACCGCCGTTCTGGTCAATCAGCCGGGTTACCACCGTGCAGGCTTCCGCACGGGTGATGGGGCGGTACGGCATAAACCGGTCGTCGTCGTAGCCGGTGATCAGCTTTTTCCCATAGGCTACAACCACATAGGGCTTATATTCTTCAGCTATGTCCGCATAATCATAGATGCTTGCCTTAACCGCTTCTTCATTTACACCAGAGGGATCATCCAGGGCATTAGCGGCAATTTTTGCCATTTGCTGCCGCAGGACTTCCCCATTGTAGTCGCTATATTCATACGGCCCGATCAATTCCAGTTCGATGGCCTTATCTACATAGGGGCTTGCCCAGTAAGCGCTGCCGGGCTCCGATGTAAAGCCCAGGGCCTTTGTTACCATAGTCAAAAACTCTGCTGCGCTGACATTGGCCTCCGGACGCATAGTCCCGTCTTCATAGCCGTTTACTATTCCATAGTCATGAAGCTTGAGCATCATGGATTTTGACCAATGGTTTTCCAAGTCCGGATAGTATGCCTCTTTGGGAATGACCGCGAATACTGCGGTTTGTATCCATAAAGCCGCGCATAACAAGCCCGCAATGACTGATTTAATCTTTGATGACATTGTTACACTCCCTTACTGATTATTTTGGCTTGCCCGCCATTCGTCGATCTGTCTTTGGATTTCCGCAACGATCTTGTCGTCGCCGGCGGTGATCAGCTTCTGCTGGAACTCCTCATAAACCTCCATCGCGTTGGGTACGGCACCGGAATCCAGCGAACTCTTATATTCATTTACAACAGCCGTAACCTGCGCAAGCTCTGTCTTGATCGGGTCTGTATCCAGTGTAAAGCCCTGGAGCTTAGAGCCTCTCGCCTTTTCATTGACTTCCTTAATAAAGGAATTCTGCAGGGTCAGGCTCTTGTCTTCCATATAGATTTCATAGCCGATAAATGAGTTGCCGGTAGCCCATCTGAACTGTCCGTAGGGGCTGTCTGCCGTAGGCTGTGAAGAATAACCAATCGGCTGAATCTCTGTATCATTTACCTTTGTATAGTGTTCACCTTCAATACCATAGGTCAGCAGATTATACAGCTCTTTTCCCTTTTCTGTGTTCATCAGCGCAATTAACTTCATCGCCCGTTCCGGGTTTTTGCAGTTCATAGAAATCGCTGTACTGGTGGCAGCGGCAGCATAGGGGATATAATGTGAGTTTTCAAATGGTACCTTCACATAAGCCACCTTGCCTGCGGCTTCCTGCGCCGCGATCTCAGAGGAGGTGGGGAAGTAACCCTGGCCAACCAGATAGTTGCCCTCGCCCTTAATCTCATAGGGATCATCCTGAATATTGTCCGCAGTCAGGATATCCTTGCGGAGATAACCCTTGTTATACCAATCAGAATATACTTCTACAAAGGTCTTGTATTCCGGGGTCCGGTACAGGTTAACCGGGGTATAATCGTCGCCGTCTTCTTTAATCTTATAGGGGTTGGAAATCCATTCATACCCTTTTTCTACATGGTTCTCAAAGCCGAACACGCCCTCTTTCAGGTCGCCGCCGTCTTTCACCATCTTAATGTATTCTTCAATTTTATCCCAGCATTCCTTGTCCATGGTTTCATGGGAGCTAAAGAACGCTTCCAGCTCTTCTAAGTTAATCTGATCCTTATACTTCTCATAGATATCGGTGGAGAAGCCTAACGTAGAAACATAGGAGACCATCTGCTGCATACAGGGGATACTATAGAGCTTGCCGTCTACCCGCTGCTTATCCATAATCGTTTCCGGGATTTCTTCCTTCAGCTCCGGCGCAATCTTGTCTACCAGCTCATCCAACTCCAGGTAAGAGCCCTTCTTGACTTCGGAAACGAACGGCAGCATCCACCCGTGCCATACGATATCCACGTTTTCCTGGGACGCGCTGATCAGCTTCCACTTTTCCGCATAGTCCGCGGAAGTGATGCATTCAAACTCAACTGTCGTGTTGGGCAGATAGTTTTGCAGAACCTCATTAAACTTCGCCCATACTTTCTGGGAATCCTTCTGCTCGCCTGGGCCTACAAAAACCCATTTTAATGTGACCTGCTTGCTTTCATCATCGGTCTGCATAACTTGTGAGTCCCCGCCGCAGCCGGATAACAGCATTGTTCCCGCAAGGCACGCCGCAGTCAGCATTGTTCTGATTTTTTTCATGATTGATAACCATTCCTTTCTATTCCGGAAAATCCGGTTGCTGCCGGCAGGCCTGGCAAAGGCCCGCCGGTGCTGATCCCTTGAAATTATTGTTTATAAATAACAACCATCTTCGGCGACCACCAGAACGCGTTTACCAGGATTTTGTCGCCCGGCCGCATGTCCGCTGCAGAGGAGACCCTGACCTCGTCCTTGGCGCTGTCATAGAGATAGGTGGCGCTGTTGACGACTAAGGTTTGGTATTTGTTGTTGCCGTTTTGGCTTCCCGTATCCCGATTATGAAAATAAATCGACGCAGTTTTGCCATCCTCCGATACGGACAAAACTATACCCACAATATTACCGCTCTTAGCAATATGATCGCCGTCTACCCGGGTACCGCCTACATTGTCTGATTTAACTAAAATTCGAAGCTGATCAACCTTTCCGTCTTTCATGGTATAGGTCACCGTATCGCCCCGTTTTAAATCCTCTAATGTATAATCCGCATATCCCGGCGTGGCGTCTGTCCAAGCTTCAATGTCTGGCTGCGTGAATTTTACGTCACTGGCCAAAAGCACTGTTGAACCGCCGGCAAACGTGATCTCCTTACAGGGAACGTCTTCTTCGTCCAGTGCGTCGTTGATAGATTCAATAACGCCAGGTGTACCATAGTCACCATCGTTCTGTGTATTACTTGTAATCGCGCCGATCACGCCGCCTGCCCCGACGTCAAAAATCCTGACCGGCCCCACCAGCGCGACGTCAGTACTGGATGGCTGGGTCCTGATTTCAAACTGCTCTTCACTGGTCTTGTCGTCCGGGATAATAAACTGGATGGTCTTATCATTTGCGTAATAGAACGGCTGATATTCTACCATATTTTTATATACACGGAGATTTCCATATCTGCCCGTGGTCGAATTATACGCGGAAACGTAGTTCAGCACAAATTCCTCTTCACTGGCAGTATAAAATGCATTTACATCCAAATCTTCATCTGTTTGGGGAACCGGATTGGCATCCGTTTTATCCTCTGCGGTCTGGATCGATGTAATGATGTTTTGGCTGTTGGCTTTATATACCACCAGCTGATATACCGCGCCTTCTTCATCGCCGGTCAGCTTCAGAAGCTCCGGAACCTTCCCCAAATCGCTCAAGCCCGCCAGTTCTTCGCTGGATCCCAGTTCAACAGCCACAGCTGTCTTTAAGGGCTGGTTGTTGTATTTCACCTTGTCGCTGACTTCATAGGTAATAAACTCAGCGTTTTTCGTAAACATTTTGATAAACGTCTTTTCTTCTACATCATCAAAAAACGCCTTTACAATATAACCGTAATTCCGGCCGCTGACCTCCAGCATATATCCCGCGATATTGCCGAAATAGTCAATATAGAAAGTGCCGCTGTTTCCTACTGTGGGATAATAGGACCCGCTTACACCCTCGTTTACTCGGCGGATATACTCGGGGCTCAGGCCATATTCTGTTCCGTCTTCTAAAACGATTTTTTCCTCGCCCTCTGACATATCAATGGATTTGGCAGAAGATGTTACTTTATTGTTAGAGATATAAATCTCAACCAGCTGAAATTCGCCGTTTCCACGGCTCTTTTTCACAGAAATTACGCTTCCGTTTGTCATACTGGTAAATTCTGTAGCCGCGCCATCCATAAAATACTTCACTTTCAGATCGCTGTCTGCAGAGACGTTCAGCGATCCCTGGTCATATTTAAAATAAATCACCTCGTCTGTTGCGCTTGCCTTGTCAACAATGTAATTCTCATAGCTGTTGATAATAACAACATCATAGTCCCCGCTGTTGTCATAATCAACCAAGCGCAGATTACCGATTTCCGGCTGGAGATCCACATCCGAAACAATCGTAATTTTCTGTCCGTTGAAAATATAAATCGCGCTGTCCGCGACCCGGACATTCCGAATGCTCTTGCCGTTATCATATTCAATCCGGTTTTTTGTTGTTCCGGACATAATATCCTTTGCCTGGATTTCCAGCACATTGTTTTTGTTTGTGGCCTCTACATGACACAGAACATAATCGTTATCAATTTCCCGGTAATACGCCTTTACCTGCATGCCCAAATATTGGCTCATATCAATTTCGCCAGATTGGAAGACATTATCGTCAATAGCACACTGGCCTTCCAGATACGTGGCATCCCCAGCCAGAGATGTATCGCCCAAACCGGTAACAATGCCTGTATACGTATACACGCCCAAAACATGGTTCATGTAATTATCCTCGTTGCTGGCGTCAAAAATCGGGCGCCCATTGGAAATCTCCTTGATCGACAAATATTTCTCGTTCTCGAGGACATTTTTCATGACGACTGCGATCTGCCCGCAGGTAACCGCTTCGCCTACATTCCCGGATACACCCTTGATCAGGTTGTTGGAGCTGGCTGAGGCCAGGTACCCGCTGGGATACCCGCCGTTCAGCTCAGCCACATCTGCATATCCGATCATAGATACGGCAACTTTTACCAATTCTTCATATAAAAGGTTCCCGTCAGGCCCAAAGCTTGCCTGGCCGTTACCAATCATTACGCCCGCATCAAAAATGTATTCAATGCTGGCTGCCGCCGGATGATCCACCGGGACGTCCGCATAAATCCGTTTGGACGCCGTTTTCCCGCTCATATCACCGGCGCCAAGCATCCGGGCTGCGATAGGCGCAAAATCTGCCCTGGTCATGTTACTGTCAGCGGCAGGGATTGTATCGCCAAGCAAACCCAGGTCATACAACAGCTCAAGCGCCGCCTCCTGGGCGCTGGGCTGTGCCTGCTCCGCCGGTTCCTCTTCAGCAAAGCCGATTTGGAACGAGCCCAACAAACACGCCGCCGCAATTATTAAGCTGATCAGTTTTTTCATGCTGCTTCATTACCTCCTTCTGCACTTTCCGCACTCCCGTGCAGTTTGTCATAAACACGCCGGAGCATAACAACCGCCTGCGCCCGGGTGGCTTCCGCCTTCGGAGCAAAGGTATCTTCTGTCAAGCCGGCGACAAAGCCCTCATTTACAGCTTCCACAATATAATCATACGCCCACGGACCAATTTCATCAATATCATTGAAATACAGCGCGCCGCCTTTTTCCAGCTGTGTATTGGTCTCCGCATTATATGCCGCTACAATAACCGTTGCGATCTCCTCACGGCTGATGGGATCGTTGGGCCTGAAAAGGCCGTCCGAACCGTTCATATAGCCCGCGCTCTTTGCCGCCTGTACATAGCCTGCGTACCAGTCCTCGCTAACGACATCAAAGAAGCTGTTGGCGTATTCTTCGGTAGATAGCCCCATTGCTCTGGTGATCAATACGGCAAATTCCGCACGGGTCACTGTATCATCCGGCGCAAATGTACCTTCTGCTTTGCCGCTTACCAGATCCAGGGCCGCCATATATTCTACATCTTCCTTCGCCCAGTGTCCCTTCATGTCCTTAAAGATCAGCAAGGCGGTATCCAACGCGTCTTCATAGTCATTTCCGCTCTGGTTTTCTCCAGCCGGATAAATGGGGTTAACACCGCTGCTTGCCGGCGGGGTAAAGCTTCCGGAGCCGCCGGTTCCGCCGCCGCCACCACCGCCGCCGGTGCTATCCTTTTTGGGGACAATCTTATCTAACCGCTCTTGCAGTTCATCCCGGATCGGCAAATCATAGAAATCATTCAAAACCTTCTGTGCCGCGTCAATATCCGCTTGCTTCCTGCTATATTCCGCATCTGCTACAGCCTTTGAGGCTTCATTATATTCCAGGGTAATTTCATACATTTTAAAATCATCTACCAAGAAATCACCATCTGCACGGACAGAAATCGTATCTGTAAAAATATCCTCCTGATTCCGGTAATCAAAAGAACCTTTAATCTCTGTATATCCTTCTCCGGCTTTTGCAGATGCGATCATCTGGCCGCCCTTTTCAGTATACAACTGAACTGTTGCACCTGCTTCTGCTTTTACAAATACATTAAAGCCATAACTACTATTATTTGTAATGTTATTAGCCACGCGGGACACACTATCGGTTACAGCAATTGCATATTGGCCGTTGTGCGCGTCGCCGGACACTGCCATCTCATTTGCAGACTCCCAGTGCTCTGTTGTCCCTTCTTCTACGTCACAGTTTATACCAATGGTTTCTGCTTTCTGTAGTTTTACTTCAACCTCCTGTGACTTTTCTACACCGTTTTTCTTTACAGTAATGGTAACCATGGTAGATCCGCCATCCTGCCTTGTCGGGCAGATAATAATACCGCTGTCGGGAACAATGTCCTCGTCCTCGCTGACCCAGGAAATTTCCGTTCCTAACAGGCCGTCCTGCGGGATAACAACGTCATGCGTAATATTTTCCAGCATCTCGACAACACGGGCTAAATCCAGATCTACAGATCGCTCATCTGTTGTTATACAAACAATTTGCTTCTCTGCATATACGTCTTCGGCACTAACACAAGTGGCAATAATCTGGAACGGCGCAACCTCTGCTTCTGCCTTAACAGTCAATACACCCGTGTTTTTATCGATTTCGATACCGGAAACCGCGGCGCCATTTCTGGTAACACTCCAAGCGACCGTTTCTTCCGGCATCACGTCTCCAGAATAATCAAGCACCTGGGCGGTATATTCATAAGTACGTTCGCCGCTGTTTTCTACATAAACCTCGTCCTCACCAGTTAAAATCTCAACCTTTGCCGGCGCCAGTTCAATCATCCCTACCGTCTTTTGTACGGTCAGCTCTGGTCTGGCAACAGAGGTAAAGGTGATTGTCATCTCACCGGGTTCCGCCTCTGAAGTCACGGTAAATACACCATCCTCCAGCGTAACACCCACAGGCAACTGGTCTACTGTAATATTGACCTGCCGGCCGGGAATTGCCTGACCGTCCGTAGCAAGTACTTCCACTATATACTCGTGTGTAAAGGGCCCTTCCCCTTCCCGCGGGAAAGTAAGCATATCCGGGCCTGTAACCCTCAGTTCAGCCTCATCTACAAACAAAAGCGGAATCTCAGCCTCGTAGCCGCTGCTGGTTACTACATTCAGCTTCACTTCGTTGCTGATATCAAAGGTGCTGTCTACCGTCAGCTTGATTCCCTCCGTAACCGGTTCCGCCGTCAGTCCGGCCGGACATTCTCCTGCGACCGTGCAGCTTTCAATGGTCCCTAAATTTGTTTCCACTCCAGTTACTGTATACTTTGTTGGATAAATTTCAACGGTTTCCGGTTCAAATGCCGGTACAACAATTCTGCCATCCTCCGGCGTAATATCCGCCATGACATAGTCTTTGGGGTAATATATAAATGTATCACCTTCACGGATAGCGTAATACATATCTTTCCCAGCAGAAAAGAAGATTTCGTCTTCCCCCACCGCGGTAATCGTTCCAATCGGCTGGTCAACCAGTTCCACGCCGCTTCCGGGAACAGCCGGAGTCCAAACGGCGCTCAACGCCCCCTCTGCATTTGGCGTTACCAAGATATTTCCATCCTTTGTGCCTATAAAAATATCTGTATCGCTAACCTCTACCGCCGCGGAACCGCTTGTGCTTGTTCCGCCAGTGGATAACTGCAAACCTCCTTCTGGAGCATTGCTTCCCGCGCTTGGTGTTTTTAAAGCAGGGAGATATTCTCCGTTAGCGTTCCAGCCTTTTGCTACAACCCAGCCTTCTAAAGGCACGGAATAAGCCAAATCCCAGACAGGGCTTATTCCGCCGTCATAAACGTTTGCCGCCAGTGTATCGCCCTCATTCCACCGCCATCTTTGCCATGAGTTCGTAATCGTACAAACATATGGAGTATCCGGTGAAATACCAATTCCTGAACCATATTGCCCGGCATTATCCACATAGGTAGTTGTTTCTGCCGGTACATTATCTAAAGAATCAGTAACCAAAATTTTATGATTACCCACAATCGCCAAATATTCGCCGTTCGTAGCCATCGTACTGCTGCCTTTAAACCCGGAGTTTCCTGCCGCGTTAGCAACCGCCTGGATACTTTCTGCCGGCTTCCATTCCCTTCCATCCCTGGAATAATAGAACTCACCGCCTAAATCCGCTACAAAGGCCTCTTCACCCGGCCACCAAACCAACACCTGCTTCGTCCATTGGTTAAAGCTGTTTATACCAGGTTTGTTTTGCAATACGGGTTCCCAATTGACAAAATCATCAGAAAACCAAATTTCCGTCCGACTACCGCTTGCAGCACCCGTAATCTGATCCTGGTCAATCGATCTGGCTACTGCCACATATACATCCTTTTCAGGGCTATATGCCGATGCTATAAAATTTCCGACTGCTTCCAGTTCTTCCGCCTGCACCCATGCTGCCGTAAACGCTATATTCAAGAGCATGAGAAGGGACAGAATTCCTGCTATCCTTTTTTTCAACTGAATCATCCTTTCTATTTAACCGGCCCGACCGCCGTATCCTTCAAAAGACCCATTTGGTCAAACTCGACCTTTTCGAAGCCCGGGATGTCTGTATAAACCCTGCTGTCATCCCTTAAGAGGAAGTTCTCCCCGGCATAGTCCACAAAGCCCGGATCCTCTTTCAGGACAAGGTTTCCAGTCGCGTCAACCAGCTGTTCTGCGGCCCGGAAGCCCTGCGCGTTTGGCATTGCGTTCAGGGTGCTCAGCGGGATCTTGGTATTGACAATCAGGTTATTCTGGAAGATATTTGACTTCTCATAGGCCTGGAAGTGGTGATCAAAGAAGCTCGCCACCTCCGGATACTTCTCAGAATATTTGGGGCTGTACTTCTGCCATTCCGAGTAGATTGTCTTTACGTTATCTGCGGTGATATCCCACTTTGCGGTCGGATTGTATGTATCCTGACCGTCGTAGGTCTCAGCCACGTCCACAAAGATATTGTTTTTAATTACATTTTCAATACCTTCGGCGCAGATGCTTCGGATCTGGTTGGAATTTTCATAACCTATATTATAGAAAACATTCTCGATCACATTCAGCCCGTTGCCCTGGTTATCCGTCCGGATACCGGCCACGTTCATCTGCCGTTCTGTAAAGGTCTGCTTGCCCAGATCGTGGATAAAGTTCTGCCGGACTGTGACGCCCCGCTCCCACGGATACTGGTTTACGTTCATGTAGATCGCGTCCATATCGTGATATTCCTTGACGCAGTCATAAATGTTGTTGTACTGCAGCTGGTGCTCCGGTCCATACATAATTACGCCGGTGTGCGGCATATCATGGATCTCATTGTGCTCCGCAATTACGCCTACAGACTGATAGCCGATCATCAGGCCGCACTGGTAGGACCGTTCAATCTGGGCCGCTTTATAAATATGGTTGTTCCGGACAATATCGCCGGAGGAACCAATATTGGCGTAATCGCCGCCAGTAATCGAAATACCGTTGGAGCCAATGTCATGCACCAGGTTGTTCTCAATCCGGCAGTTTGTCCCCGTAACGGTGATCCCATGCACACCGGTGCCGGAAACCTCACAGTTCTTTACCACCAGGTTCTGGGCGTTGTCAAACCGCATAGCCGTCTGCCGGGTAGAATCCAGCTTCAGGTTTTCAAAGCGGATATTTTTTACATTGGTGCCCTGGATCATGTTCTGATCTAAAACAGACAACCGGATATCCGTATCGGCGCTAAAGCCCTCCGGCGGATACAAATACAGCATCCCGTTGGCCCGGTCAATATAGTATTCGCCCGGTGCGTCCAGCTCTTCCAAAATATTTTCATACCGGATGAAATGCTTGGAATAGTAATCCTTCACAGCGCCCTCTTTCAGGGTGATCTGTCCCGGTTCAATCTTCTCAATGGGGAAATAGCCGTAGAAATAGTTTTCACCCAATACGCCGGACGTATAGATTTCATTGATATTGTTTTTCCATCTTGTAGGCCGGTCATAGTCAATCTTAAACACAGCCCCCTCCAGCACGCCGGTCTGGCTCCGGGTCCCGCTTCGGACGATCTCCGTGGTGCCGACCCAATCGGTATTGGGCCACCGCGCCAGCTGCTGGCGGCTGCCGTCAATATACAGCTCTACCTGCGGTGTTACACCAGCAGAAATCAAATAGCCTCTGCGGGACAGCTGGCCGTAATCCGTAATCCCCTGCTTTTTCAAATCAATTTGCAGGACGTTTTGCGCCGCCGCTTTATCAATAATAATATCAGTAACATTCTTTCCTGCCGGGGAGAATTGGTCATACGGCAGGGCTACACTGCCAGTCAGCCGCGCCGTTTCCCCGGGATACGAAGCATAGACTACTGGGTTGGTCTCTGTGCCGTTATCCTGCTCCGTAAAGGTAATGGTATTTTCAATTTTATACTCGCCGCCCCGCAGGTAAACAGTAATCCCTTCCTCCGGATATTGCCCGCTGGCAATCACCTGGCGGACGGTATCCCGCGCCTTTTCAATGGTCTTGAAGGGGGCGTCCTGGGTACCAGCGTTGGCGTCATTCCCGTCGGCAGATACGAAGTAAATGCTGTCCGTATCAATCGTAGGCGCCGTATCATCCGGCATAGGCTTAATTTTCAGCATCCGGGTGATCACAACACAGGCCTCCGCCCGGGTCATTGTCCGTTCAGGTCCAAAGCTGTTGTCGCCATAGCCGTTAATCAGATGGCTGTTATAGGCTGCCAGTACATATTCCTTGTATTCGTTTTGAATATCATAATAGTCGGAAATCTGTTCGATCAACGCCGGCCGGGCCGCTTCGCTGACGGGATCCAGTCCCAGCGCCCGCACCGCGATCCGGACAATCTCCGCCCGGGAGGCTGGTCTGTTGAACACGGTCGCCTCGTCGTCATAAATCAGCCCAAGCTCTTTTGCCTTTGCCAGATACGGCTCCGCCCAATAGCTTGTGCCCGGCACAATCTCATAACCCAGGGCCGAAACCGTCATTTTAATAAATTCATCCGCCAAAATGGCATCATCAGGCCGGAATGTTCCGTCATCGGATCCGGCCACAATACCCTTATCTGTCAAAAGCTCTACAAACTCTTTTGCCCAGTGCTTATCCGTGTCCGGATATGCCCAGGCCGGTATAGCCAGAGCATGTACCAGCACGGCTGCGGCCAGAAATACTGCTGTCTTTTTCAAGCTGGTCCCTCCTGTTAAATCTTGTGGTATACGTTATCGGATCGTTCCAATCGCCCCAAAGGGAATCACCGGGAAACCCGCCGGTATGGGCGCGTCCTGGGCGAAGGAATAATCCTGGTTTTCGTAGTCTTGAAATATATCCTTATCCCGTGTAACCAGGTTCCCGGAAGCCTGTATCAGCTCCGGCGCACTCCGGAAGCCTTCGGGATCCGGCAGGCCGTTAATCGCGCTTAACGGGAATTCTGGATTACAGATTACATTATTTTGAAATCGGTTGGTCCGGGCAGAGTTTGGATGCTCTTCCCAAAAATTATATAACTCCGGGAATTGTTTCCCGTAAACCGGCAGATAGCTGTCCATCTGCGCTTTTCGTTTTGCGGTTGCCGGGTCGGTCATATCATAAGCGGCATCCGCTTTATATGTATTGCCGTTATAGGTTTCACTGCAGTCAATGAACAAATTCCCGCTGATCCGGTTATGGGTCCCCTGGGCCCGCACGGCGGAAACCGCATTTGTGCCCCCCAGGCCGATATGCCGGAATATATTCCCCACAACCACCAGGCCGTTGCCGTTATTATCCGACCGGATGGCGGCAATATTCATCTGCCGCGTTCCATTCAAGGTCTGATTTCCAATATCATGGAAATAATTGCCTCGGAACACAGTGCCCCGTTCCCACGGAAACTCGGAATTATTCACATAAACTGCGTCCATATCATGAAATTCCAATACTAAATCATGAAACTCATTTTGCTGAATCGTATGGTTTACGCCATAGTAGATCATACCCGTATGGGGCGCGTGATGCACATGGTTCCTGCGCACATCGATCCCTACGCTTTGGTAGCCCAGGTGAATCCCAGCAGTATAACTGCGCTCCAGCTGGGAGAAATCGTGGATATCATTATTGATCACAGCATTATAGCTGCTGATGATCTGCTGATAATCCCCGCCGGATATCGCGACGCCGTTTTTGCCTACGTCATAGACATGACAGTCCCGGACAGCAGAGCCTTCCGTGTTGTCCAGCTGGATGCCGGTTCCGCCGAAGCCCTGCACCGTGCAGCCCCGGATCGTAACGGCTGTTGTGTTTTCCCCTGTAATTGCTGAGCCCCGGCCGCCGTCAAACACCAAATTTTCAATAATTACGTTGGACACATTATCCAGCTGCAAAAGCGTGTCCTCGGTCATGGATAAGGTTATGCGCGCGTCTGCCGGCGTATCTTCCGGCGGGTAGAAATACAAGATCCCGGCTTTCCGGTCTATATAGTATTCACCCGGCGCGTCCAGCTCCTCCGGGATGTTTTCAAAGCGGAAAAACTGGGCAGAATAATACTTCTGAATGGCGCCCTCCCGCAGATATACCGCCCGTTCTGCCGGATCCATCTTCGCTACGGGATAGTAATCGTATGCATAATTCGCCCCCAGTACCCCGGATAACCAGGCAAGCTCCGGCTCTGCCCACTGGAATGGCCGGTCCTCGCCCTCCTCCATGACAAAGCTGCAGCCATTGATGATCCCCGCCTGGCTCCGCGTTCCATACTCTATAACCCGGGAAAGACCCGCAAAATCCTGGTTGGGCCAGCCGGCCAGCCGCATCCGTCTGCCGTTGATACTCATTTCCATCTGGGCAGGCTTCCCGGCGGAAATCATGTGCCCCCGCCGGGAAATTTCGCCATAGTCCGTGATGCCCAGGCTTTTTAGGTCAATTTGTAAAATATTGGCCCGGGCCGCCGCGTCAATGATCCGGTCCGTAAAGCCAGCCCCGGCCGGCGCGCATTGGGAAAGGGAGAGATCCGTGCCGCCGGTGATCCGGGCTGTTTCTCCTGGATAGGATGTAATTTTCAGCGGCGCCCAGGGCTTACCGGCGTCCGCCGGGGAAAGGGTTATGCTTTCCATTACCGGGTACACACCCTCCCGCAAGTAGATGCTGGTAGGACGGACGCCAAGCAAATTCTGCATTCTTGCCGTTTCTAATGCTTTTTCCACGGACCGGAAAGGAGCCCCTTTTGATCCGTCGTTTGCGTCATTACCGTCTGGGGACACGTAGTAGTCCCGTCCGTCCGTTATCCGAAAAAACCTGTGCTCTCGCTAACGGGCTGCATGCCGCTTAAGGAATCCCACATGTATACTTTCATTGTGGCCGTTTCCGGGATGTCCTCGTTTAAGGTAATTTCTTGGGTCTGGGTCTCGGTTTTCCCTGCCGCCATGGTCCTGTCGTCTGATACAACCTGGAGCAGCTTGTTCCCGTCGTAAATAGCGGTAACCATAGTGAAGGATACGTCTGTATCTGTATTGTTTGTGCTCTCTGCGGATACCAGTAAGGTCTGGCCGGCTTTTAAGCTATCAACACTCAAATCCAAATGATCGCTGACCTTCCAGTATTCGCTGGCGGCATTATCTACAACTAAGATATCACTGTCTGTTCCATCCGACACAGTTACGATAAATTCACCGCTGGCGCCTACAAAAATTCCAGTAGCGCTAAATGTGTTCCCTCCGGTCGCTTCACTGGTTAAAGGTACAACATTCAGCTGCGTCTGGCTGCTTAAGCCTGCATCGTCCGCCGCACTGTACAGCGCGCCGTCTCTCCCGCCAAACAGCAGAACACTGCCGTTTGTTTCTACCGCATCAAAGAACACTCCGCCGGCAGAAGGGCCGCCAACAATGCTGCCGTCCTTTCCGACAATGGATACCCGGTTTCCTTGTTTCTGCTGGGTAACAATAAATTTACCCATATTTTTACTGTATGTCGTGTCTGTTGGTGTTCCATAGCCGCCCAAAGTAGGCATATAGGTCCACGCACCTTCAGATTTGACCGCACCGCGGTACCCTTGGTTCAGCACACCTTCTGTCATCAAAACCGCCGGCTCCGCATCATCACTGACTGCCAGCCTGGGAGCATAGACACCGGTAGGGAAACCTTCTACTTCTACTTTTTCTTTTTCATAGTCTCCCTCTCCCAACGACGTATATGTCTGCAAGGAAACAGCACCGTCTGTTGTATATAATTTATCGCCAACTACCCGCATATCCGCACTATTTATTGCAAGCCCAGGCACTGCCTTCTCCGTCCATGTATAGCCGTCAGCGGAGCAAACGCAGTTAATTCCAGTCTCATTTCGCGGGGATGCCAATGTAACGACAAAGCTATTTTGTGCGCCCCACCAAACTGCGCCGTGAACCGCACCGGCAGATGCATTGGCAAATTTATCTGCGACACTGTATGTTTTTTCCCAGTTTATCTTATCTTTAGAAGTAAAGATCACGCCGCCGCCGTTTACTTCATTGCCAACTACGATATAAACGCCAAGATCCGAGCTGTAAGTGCCGCTCATCAGTTTTACATCATAAAACGGATTTTTCAGGGCTACGGCGGGTTCCTGTACACCGTTATAGTCCGTTATATCGCTGTACCCACTGGTTGTTCCCGTAAATACATTTGTTTTTGCTAATACCACATAATTATCTTTATCTGCAAACGTAATGTTTTTAACCGGTTCCGCGTTTGCTATACCTGTTGCAGGGATTTCGGTCCAAACCGTGTTTGCGTCATCCATCAAATCAGAATAAAATAGTCTCCCGGACTGGGTACCAATCATGATACGTTCGCCATAGATGCTGACTGCCGTTGCAAGCTCACCCTCCGGCACAACAAAATCCCGTCTGGCTGTCGCCGAACTCAACCGCTTCATAATGCCGTTTGAAAATACGACAGCCCATCTGTCTGCGGCGTCACGATACGGCGCCTGATGGGAAATATCCACCGGGTCTGCCGGGAAATTTGGATAGGCAACTGGACTTGCTGTACACTGATATTGATCTCCATCTTTTGTAAATGTTATATCAAAGGACATATACCGGTTAGAAATAACAATCTTGAAAGACCCGTCTTCTGATTGTTTGGACATCCCCGCAATCGTTGCCAGGAAATTCTCTTCTGTCCAAGTATAATTATTTACACTATCCAATGAATCGGCAATCCTAATTGTTTTAGAATCGTTTGAGCCGCCGAATACCAATACTTGTGTACCATTGGTTGCCAGCATTGCGTTGGACATGCTCAACGCCGTGTTTGGCTGCCAGTACAGACCGTCCGCAGAGGTGTAAACATTGGAACCTAGGGCGGCCAGGAATACTTTTTCGGATTCCCACCAGATTACGGATTGGCGGTTATCCTGATAAATATAGTTTCTGGCGTCACCTTGATATGTAAGCACCTTTTTCCACGCCTTGCCATTCGGAGAAGCATATAAAACGCCGGTATCCGGTTTTTTGTCTGCACCATTAGTAGCTCCAAATTTTTTAGCCATTGCTACATACATACCCGAATCTGAACTATAGGCCATGTCAACAAATTCAAAATTTTCATCTGTGACCGCCGCCATTGAAACAGACACCGGCACGGCCATCACCGTGATGGCCAGCGCCATAACCAGAGATAAAATCTTCGATGTAAATTTGCCCATTTTCATCTTCCTTTCGTCCCTTGTAAAATATTTCTTATATTAACCCTTCACAGCGCCTACTGTCAGACCCTTTGCGAAGTATTTCTGGAAGAACGGGAAGACCACCAGCATTGGCCCCGCCGCCACGATACACATCGCAAACCGCATGGTTTCGGAAGGCACGTTGGACATGTCGAAGTTTACGCCGGCCACAGGCGAACTGGACGCCATGTTCTGAATAAACTCTACCTCCCGGAGGATCTTTTGCAGCAGATACTGCAAGGAATATAATTCCTTCTGCGTAATATAGATCAGCGCCGTATTCCAGTCGTTCCACTTGGCCAGGAGGGTCAGGAGGGAGATCGTGGCGATCACCGGCTTGGACAGGGGCAGGATGATCTTAAAGAAAATCTGCAGCTCCCTGGCGCCGTCGATCTTCGCCGACTCCACCAGCGACCCGGGCAGGCCCTGGAAAAACGTCCGGATTACAATCAGGTAAAACGGATTCACCAAATAGGGGAAAATATATACCCAAACCGTGTTTCCCAAATGCATGTACCGGGTAACCCAGATATATGTGGGAACTAGGCCGCCGTTGAACAGCATGGTGAAGAAGATAAAGAATGTCAGCGGCGTTTTATATTTATAGTTCGGCCTGGACAGCGGATATGCCATCAGCATCATCACCATCATGGATAAAAACGTGGCGACAACAGAATAGAAAATCGTTACCTTATAGGAATCAATCAGCTGCCAGGGGTTTCGGAACACATACTGATATGCGCTTACCGACCATTGGGAGGGGATCAGCTTGTAGCCCTCCTCCAAAAGTGTTTTCTCTTCCGTAAAGGACGCCGAGATGATCAGCAGGAACGGAACGATGAACAACAGCGAAAATATCACAAAAAATATGTTGATACCAATATTGGTACCGGATAGCTTTCTCTTTCTTGCAACCATAACAGCACCCCCTTAGAATAATGAATTTTCCGGCGAAATTTTGCGGACCACCAGGTTGGTGGAAACAACCATAATCAATCCAACAACGGACTGGAACAAACCGACCGCCGTTGTAATACCCAGGTCGTCGCCGGTACGCAGGCCGCGGTATACATAGGTGTCAATAATGTCTGTGGTAGGATATAAAAGCCCGATGTCCCGGGGGATCGTATAGAACAGGCCGAAATCGCCCTTTACGATATTCCCTACATCCAGGATTGTCAGGATCGTCATCAGCGGGATCAGGGACGGCAGCGTAATATACCAGATCTGCTTGATCTTCCCGGCGCCGTCAATGGTGGCCGCTTCAAACAGCTGCTCGTCGATGCCCATCAAGGCCGCGTAATACATGATACTCTTCATACCAATGTTTTTCCACAGGTTCACCAGGGGCAGGATCACAACCCAGTATTTCGGATCCGAATACCATTGCTTCCCTTCAATGCCGAACAGCGCCAAAACCTGATTGATTACGCCCATATTCGGCTCTAATAATATGTAGGTGATATACCCGACGATAACCCAGGATAAAAAGTGCGGCAGGAACATACTGGTCTGGTAGACCTTCAAGGCCTTCCGGCTCTTGACCTCGTACAGGAGGATGGCGATAAATACCGCCGCAATAATATTCAGTATGATAAACAAAAAGCCATATCCCACTGTGTTGCGCAGGATCCGCCAGGCGTCCTGGGAGGTAAAGAAAAACTTGAAGTTCTCAAACCCTACCCATTCGCTTCCAAATATACCCAGGTTATTCCGGAAATCCTTAAAAGCGATAATAATACCAAACATGGGTATATAAGAAAACAAAATCAGCATTACAATGCCGGGGATTGCCAGTGTGGTCAATTCCGCGTTGTCTTTAAACCCTTTCCAGGCGCTTTTCTTCCGCGGTACAGATTTCGCGCCCTGTATCTGCGTTTGCTTCATACGCATTCTCACCCTTCTCTTTTAGTCTACTTTTATTATAAGCCCTTTTCTTTTTCGTCTCAATCATAAAAATTTTACATTTGATACACTTTGTTAACTTTTTTTTGTATAGTTTGCTGTTTTTTTGCTTGTATTTTTAGTGGATTCATGCTATACTGGAAATAAATTCACAACAGGAGGCTGATCGCATGTACGAAATCATAGTCGTTGACGATGAACTGATGATCCGCAAGGGCATATCTTCTTTTATCAATAATACATCCTCTGATTTCCAGGTTTCCTATACGTTCAAGGACGGTGAGGAAGCGATTGACTTTTTGCGGGATCATACGGTGGATCTGATTATTTCCGATATTAAAATGGTGCATAAATCCGGCATTGACTTAGCCCAGTATGTGTATGAAAACAGGCCGGAAATTAAAGTTGTCCTGCTCAGCGGCTATAAGGAATTTGAATATGCCCGGGCGGCGATCCGTTATAATGTTATGAATTACATCTCCAAGCCCACAGATTTTGACGAGCTCCGCAGCGTTTTAAACGACGTAAAAGCGGAGCTGGATAAAACAACGGTCACGCAGGTAGACCAGTTTTTTGACCGGGTCAAGCAGCTTTACGCAGACCTGGTGGCCGGGAAACGGGAAGAAGCAGCGGCGGCTGTCAAAGGCCTGTTAGACAGCAACCTGCATAATGGGACGAATTTGGGGCAATACGCCTATAACTTGTTTGATACGATTTTCAATAAGCTGTTCAGCGCTTTAAAAATCCAGCTGACCGGCGAAAAGTTTGACTACCAAGCCCTGCCGGAGCTGCGCGCCCCGGAGGATGTCCAGGCGGCGGCGGTTCGGCTTGCGGAAAATATCGCGGATGCCCTGTCCCGGGATGACCAAAACTCCAACGATGTTCTGCTGTCCAAAATCAAGCAATACATCGACGACCATTTCGGGGAGGATTTGTCCCTGCAGGATGTGGCGGAAAAGGCGTTTTTGAGTACTGTATATTTTAGCCGGTTTTTCAAAAAGCAGACCGGGGAAAATTTCAGCGACTATCTGCTCCGGGTACGGATGGAACACGCGGCGCAGTTTTTAAAAGAAAACAAGAAAGTGACCGACGTAAGCCAGGCTTGCGGCTACAGCAATTCCGGCTATTTTTCCCGGATTTTTAAGGAATACTACGGCTGCACCCCCACAGAGTATACCCGGCATGCCTCTTTTAACTCATAGGCCCAGGAGAACTAATTATGGATAAGCAAAAAAATATTTGGTATTATATCAAGAACTACAAATTCAACAGCTTGTTTTTCTGCAGCTTTATGTTGATTTTTCTTCTGTTGCTAATCCCGTTTCTTACGCTGAGTTTTCTTTATTCGTATAACTTGACAAAAATTACAAACGACCAGATCGCGTTGGAGAATTCCTCCCTGGCAGAAGGGGTTAAAAACGCGCTGGATACGGTTATACAGGAATGTGAAACACTGACGATCCATATTGCCAGCAACGAAAATGTACGTATGTTTATGCTCAACGACTGGTTTAACGATACCCAATCCGGATCATTCGGTGATTTTACACAGTTTATCAACGCCCTGCCTATGATCTACCGGTATGTAGATTCCGTATACATTTATTCTGAGCTAAATGGCGAAGTCTTCGCCGGAGAGAGAAAAACAATGCTGCAGGATTTGCGGGATGACAACTGGGTAGAGGCCTATATGTCTGATAACAGCCGGACAGGCACTATTATTCCCCGTGTGAAAAACAATAATTTTCCCCAACTGATTTCCATTATTAAGCCAGTTTATATTGAGAACGAAAAAATGGGCGCTGTGGTGCTGAATATCAACAGTCCCTCTTTATACAAAACGATGATTACCGACCGATATAAAAAGGGACAGGAAATTTATTTGGTCGACGAAAACGGCCGGATCCTGCTTTGCAAGGATAGTTCCCTGTTTGGAACCCGCATATCCGATTCCGCGCTGATTTCCGGTCTGTCCGCGGGAGAATCGGCCATCCGGCCATTGGACAGCGCTGAGCGCATGGTATCTTCAATCCCATCAGACGCCTTTGGTTTTTCCTATATCAGCGTCCTGCCCATGTCCGCTTATCAGGACAAAATCAAAACTATGCAGTCGCAGATCGTTTTTATGCTGGTGGGACTAATCCTGCTGAGTATTATTGTGGCTTACATTATCGCGGCAAGGAGCTATGACCCGGTTCGGGAGATTATTACGTTCCTGGACGAGACAGATCCCCGGGAGGACTCGCTTTCCAAAAATAAAGACGAATTAAACTATATTATGCATAGTATTGAACGGCATATCGGCGATAAAGAACAGATGCAGTCGATTTTAGAGGACCGGATGCAGATGCTGAAAAAATCCCAGTATGCTATGCTGCAGGCCCAGATTAACCCGCACTTTTTATATAATACGCTGGAGACGATCAACTGGATGGCCTACAGCCTAACCAACGACGAAAACGATGTTTCCCGGGCAGTGATCAGCCTGGCGAATCTGTTCCGGAATAATACCAGCGATGAAGCGGCGTATCTGATCCCCATATCCCAGGAATTAAAGCATACCCAGGACTATCTGAACATATTAAATCTGCGGTACGGCGATTTATTTGATGTAATCTGGGATGTAGACGAAGAGCTCTACGGCTGCGCGATCATTAACATCTGCCTGCAGCCCATTATCGAAAACGCCGTCTATCACGGTCTGAAGCCCAAGGATGAGAAGGGGCTGCTTAAAATAAAAGGCCAGGCTTACGGCAGCCGCATTGTTTTCGCTATTGAGGACGACGGGGTTGGTATGGATGGGAAAACCATTGAGGAGCTCAACCGCCGGCTTTTGGATGACAACGCCCAGAACAGCAGCCACATCGGGCTTTTAAACGTGAATCAGCGCATCCGGATCATTTTCGGAAACGCTTACGGCGTATTTGTCCGCTCCCGGCAAAACGGCGGCACCGTTGTTCTGATTGAGTTGCCCAAGACCACTTGGAGACAGCCAGAGGATTGATAGACCTGGAGACTGCCGCTTGCGGCAGCCAAAGGCGCGTCCAGCCTGCGGGCGGTATAACTATACAAACTGAAAACGGGTATGCCTGACATCCAGGCATACCCGTTTTATGTACTTTGGAAAAGAACTTTCGTTTTCTCTGCTGTGCTCAATTTGGCCAAAACAGGGACGTTAAATAGTTCGCCGGTTTTATGGCTGTGAATAAAAAATTTTTGCTTCCTGCAAGGGAATCATATCGTTCCACACCATTATTTTTATGTCCTCGTTATTGTCTGCTACAAATTTTTGCTGGATCCGGCTATGGCCAGCCTGTACAGAAATCTGTCTGGCATCCGCTGCCGTCAGCCTGTTTCCCGAGGCATATTCCGCCGCGGTTATAGTAAGGGCTCCGCCCTCTCCGGCATATATGTCCCAATACAAGGTATAGCCGCCGTCCCCGCAGCTGTCAAAGGCGTATTCCATATACGGCATACTTGCTGCAATCCCCCGGGCTGTCTCCAGTCCATAGACCGCAAAGCCGGAATCGCTCATCACATACAGCTGGTTCCCTAATATACTGATATCCTTGCCGCTGCGGATCTGTCCGTGTTTAACCGGCGCGCATTCTATCCGGCTGCTGGGATCCGCGTAGTCCCAGATATAGATATCGCCATTGGCCAGCAGGGCCGCAAAAACCCGGGGCCTGAGCTTTACCATGCCCCGTACGGCAGCGTTATTGGTATAGGACCCGGTAATCACCGGGCTTTGCGGATCCCGGGCGTCAATAACCAGGTTCGTATAGTTAAAATTCTTGCTGTCCGGATTCAGCTGAATGATATTGGGTTCCAAAACGGTAATGCTGCCCCAGCCGGCTCCAAGTCCGGTTATAGCCGCGTATTCCCCAAAGCCTGGCCAGGGCCCCCCCTGCGGTTTTCCCGAAAACAATGTTGTGACCATATGATTTTTCAGCTCCGCAATGTGGAAGGTTTCGCCGCAGGTGTAATCAGTTCCGCCAATATTTTCTGTATACGGCGTTTGGGTTATATAATATACCCGATAGGTATCCGCGTCCAGCCGTTCCAGCTGGATACTCCGAACCGCCGTCCCCGCCGCAAAGGACGCCACCTTTTCCCGGGTATGGATATCATACACAGACGCCCCGTTGCTTGCCTGGCATACTACCAGAACATCTCCGCAGACTGCCAGGCCTGTAATCGTCATACGCAGCTCCCAAGCCGGTGCCTGAGATATGACCGTCCCATCCGGGTTGATCGCGTACCCATATAGCTTTTTTGTATTTTTTCGATTGACCGCATAATACAGCATACCGTCCCGGGCCGCTACATAGGAGGAATAATATTCCGACGTATCCTCCTGCACCGACTGCACCAGCTGGATGCCATCTGTCACACAGTACACATATAACCCGCCCTGCCCGGCAATGTATAAATACCGCCGGTCGCCAATCTGCACCGGTACGCTCTGGAAAACCCGGCCTGCTGTATCCTGGGTAGTCTCCACAGTTTCCGTCCAGTCATACGCAGGCCCCGGCCAGGCCTCTGCCTGTCCGTCCGCCTTCACCACCACCGTACCCTGGCTGAAATAGTCTTGATAATCGGTACCGTTCCCGGAAAAATCGTTTTTATACAGCAGCGTCCGGCTGGCCGTATTGGACAGCGTTACGCCATTGACAGAATTGTAGGCCCGGTTCCCGTCCAGAATCAGGCCGCGGGCCAGCGGTGCTGTTCCCGTGCCGCTATCCGGCGTCGATACTACAAAACCGTTATACAAAACAAATTTGCCGTTGTAATCGCTTTCCGGCTGGATCTGGGTTCCGTTTCCATGGATTGTGTTCCCCCGGTACAAATTTCCAAACTGGGATACGGCGTTGATTTCCGCATTGGAGTTCATCTCTGTTCCGCCGTCGTCCCCGGGGCCGATGCACAGGGCGTTGTCCCGCATCCCCCCTTCTTTATCCATGATCCCCCCGGAAAGCTGATTCCCAGCAACATAATTGAAATACGCGATCCCGCTCCGTTTCTGGCTGGGTTCCTGGGCCTTTCCAAACCATATCCCCCCGCTGTTGGTCAGCACATTGTCCGCAATGATATTGTCATAACTTTTATTATAGAGCATAATCCCGCCCTTCCGGGTCTTGGCCTCGATCCGGTTATTGACAATAATATACCGTTCCGCTATGCTGCCGTCTACGGTAAATACATCCCCCGGCGCTGGGATAACTGTCCAGGGGCTGTCTATGGTCAGCGTGTCCCCCTCGGCAGCTACAACCCGCCGGACCTGGCCCAAGCCCCGGCCGGAAATTACCGCGATTTTCGCGCCGATCAGCTTTTTGCCGCGGTTCCCTGCCACAGGGTCCTCCCCTGCCTGCACAGCATCAAAATCCGTATTCCCGGTAATGGTCAGGGTGTCCGCCGCCTTGGTTTTATCCAAGGCGATAATGCAGGTGGCCTGGTTGCATACGCCTTCCCCGCTGTTGTCGTCATGACCCGGCCGCTGATCGCCAATCGTTCCCGTCACCAAGTTATTGCCATAATATATTTTATCTCCCCACATTTCACTGATCCGATGCTCCATGGTGGCCGCCTGCCCGTTTTCCCCCTTTTCGCAGTTATCGCCGCCGTTGTCGCCGTCAAATGTGCATCCGTCAATCCAGGAGTGATTGCCGCACCAGAGCATCGACCGCTGAGTATTGCGGACATAATTGTTCCGGAACCGCAGATTCATGCGGATATAGGAATTGTCATTGGTCAGCATAGGGCCCTGGTGGGTAATATCAAAATGACAGTTTTCAATCACAATCTGCCGGTGCTCGTAGCTGACAAAGCTGCTGCCGTCTGCCGCGTATATCCCCGCGTCCTGCATAAAAAACCGGGCCTGGGGATTGCTGGCATAGACCAGCCCGCCTACATAGCCGGAGATCAGCCGCCGGGTATCGTCCCCGGGCCGGATTGCATCCGACCGGACGGTGAGCCCGCAAATGCCGGAGGCACCGGCGGCACCGTTGATCCGCAGGTTTGTCCGGATAACTGTATTTTCCCGGCCGTCCCCGGCCAATACCGTATGGGCCGGAATGGACAGTCCCTTTTCTAAGCTGGTTATGTCATAGATCCCGGCGGGAAAGTATATCCGGCCGCCGCCGGCTTTTTCCGCCGCCGCCAGCGCGGCCTGCACAGCGGTGCTGTCGTCCGTCCTGCCGTCTCCCGCCGCGCCGAAATCCCGTACATTCCAGCAATTTTCTAAATTCAGTTCACAGGCCCAGCCCAGCTCAATCCCGTACTGATCCTTTACCGCCTGGAAATTTGTGTCCGCCCGGCAGACCACAGCTTCATCTTCCGGGAGCCTAGCCGATCCATAGCTGCTGGGCCCTGCCTGTATCCGGACCGTATATTGCCGGTCCGGCACAGCTGTTTTGGGGACAAGAAAATCTACTGTATAGGCTGTGACTGCAGTAACCTCTGCCGGTAATTCCGCGTTTGTTTCCAGATCGCAGAGCCAAACCGCGGTTTGGTTTCCAGCCGCATCCGCTGGGTGCAGAAAATTGCGGCCAAACAGCCGGACAGTCTGCCCGGCGCAAATTTCCGGATCTGAAAGCCAGTCGGCCTGTGGGGTATTCATAAGAAATGGTTCGCTATTCTGTGTCCCTACTTTTACAATTCCAAAATACTGATCCTTGGGCATATCTGCCGGGATCTCCCCCTGGATTACCCCATCGTCCATATTCAAGATCCGCAGCTCCCAGGCCGTGTGCCGCGCTGGCGTTTTGCCGTCTCCCAAGGGATATAAAAACACCTGTGTCTGTTCCCCCGGCTGGGAAAACCCGGCGCCATAAATCCCCAGCGCTTCCCCCGGCCCGGCCTTCCAGCCGGCCCGGATCACAGCTGGTTCCTGGGCCTGTGCCGGCGTTATGCTGCCGAGCCACAGCCATATCAATAAAAACAGGCTCACTGTTTTTTTCATTGTTCGTCTCCTTTTTGCGCAAATGGATATGTCCAGTTTGTTTTCCGCCGACGGAAGTCAAAGCCGGAGAACCCGAATTCATGCCGTCCGATATTGCGTTTAAACGCAGTGTTTTCCATATAAATGTATGGGTCTGGAACTGGTGCAATTTCCACACCGTCTTTCCAGCGCCAGACATATTGTCCTGCCGGCAAGGTGCGCGCCTCCTGTTTACCCAGGATAGTCCAAGTCAGGATATCCTCCCGGGTCAGGTGCAGTTTTCCGTTTATTTTTCCGTCCCTAATTTCAATGCTGACTGCTGTAGTCGGCTTCCCGCAGCTTATCTGGATACCATCAAGCAAGATCATCTCTCCACAAAGCACCGCGCCTCGGGAATCACCACTGTCAGCACGGCTGATCACGCCCCGGTATCCGATAAAGCCCGCATGTTCTTCTTGATACCGGATCTTCGCGCTATCATCAAAAACCAAATCCCGCCGGCCGGGAAGTATTATCTCGGCGCCGTATTCCCGGCGCCGCGCCTGCAGCTGGGGCAAGTGGGTTACAATGGTGAAAAAATCACCCCTGCCGTCAAACCCAATCCCCTTCTGCAAAAAACCGTCCCGAGTTTCTGGATCCCTTTCACCCAGAGTATCTACTGCCTGTGCAGGCGGATAAGGCTTTGGTTCTACCCCCGGCCGGAGTTGGTGGATATACGGAAATTCCTCGTTTTGATTCACGAACCAGGAAAACCGGCCCTTTGTGGTGATATCGTCTACCCGGTCATACACCGCCAGATATTCCCCGCCCACCAGCATAATGCTGCGCTCCCGGTACAAATAGGCAACCGCCGGATCCGCATTCAAGGCCGCGCCCTGCACAAAGCCCAGGTTATGCAATGGGTTCTCCAGATCCCCAAAGCCAATATTATGATAGGTATGCCCCGCCAGCACCGCGAAATTACAGCTGCCCGCGCAAGCATCCAGGTTCCGATCGCCGGTTTCTTCCGCCGCGTTGTAGCTGTACCGCTTTCCGGCAGCAAAGTAGTAAATCCCGCCGTTTCCTGTATTTTCAAATGTCCCCCAGCGGTAATTGGGGCCAAAATCCAATTGCTGTAAATGTATAGAGATTTCATTTTCTGTCCCTACATTGCTCCGCAGAATATAGCCGTAGCCCGTAAATTTTTCTGACTGCAGAGCTGGCACTCCCATAGCTTCCCGGGGCGTATACAGGCTCCGCCATGGATCCTTTTCGTAGTCCTCAATCTCATGGGAAACTAGTGGGCTTCCCTGGCACGCGGCATATACGCACTGGGCCAGAGCCGGATCATCCCGTTCGTTCATCCGGGCAAATTCCAAAAGCGAGTAGGGGATCTCCACATAGCCGTGATGGAATTTCCCGGCATGGGCTCCCTGCGGCAGATACAGCCGCCGGCCATCTACAGGGGCGCTTAGGCTGTTAACCTGCCAAAAAAGCCATTTCCGGGCCAATGGACCAGTCAGCGGATTTTCTAGGCCGCACCGGTCAAACAGCATACAGACCCGGATCTGTGGAACAAGGGACGCAAAATTGTAACAGGCGGTATTCTCCGTAGGCCGGCCGCCCTTGCTCTGCCAAGCCGCCACATCCGGCCTGAGATGATAACAGAGATTTTTCCTGACGGCATTTTGAAAAAACGCCGCCCACTGATCCCGGTCCGGATGGGACGGCAGCACGGCCGCCATATATCCGGCCATGGCCGCCACGTCCGCCAGGAAGTTAGGGTGTCCGGCCAGCATTTTTCGGGTAGGCATATAGTTTTCGTCTATGGCCGCATAGGCCATAAAGGCCATCGCTGCCCTGGCCCGGTCGAATTCTGCCTGATCCATTTTATTGGCGTTTACATCAAAGATTACGGCCCAATCCGCAAATTCCCGGCAATCCACCGGATTGATTTTCCCCGGCGCGGCCATGGTTTTAGACAGATGGTCTATCACCGTGTTCATGGACAGCTGACCGATTTCCCCACCAAACGCATTAGACATCAGCGCGCCGGCTTCCGCCCCCTTCCAGAACAGCGGGTATTCACTTTGCGCGGCGGGCCATTCCAGAATCCAGTCTTTGACCTTATCCAAATGCAGGAATGCATACCAGGTCCATAGCTCCTCAATATACCCGGTTTGGGCAGAATATACGCCGATACCTGTGAACCGCCGGCCAGGCGCCAGGGGAAACTCCCATGTCACCGTACCATCATACCGGATGCGGATCCCCATGTCAGGATCCGAGCCCCAAATGGCATATTTTCCGTCATCCCACTGTTCACTATCCCGGATGAACAATCCGCAGGCCAAATTCCCATCCGCAAATTCTATATATTTGGACTGAAACCAAGGGTTCCAGTTTTCATAGGGCAGGATAGTGACAGGGATATACCCATCCCGGGTAAGATACGCGTCGATCTTTTCCTCCGGACGGCACCAGCTGTACCGCTTCACCGGGTCAAAATCCTCCAGGCGGATCTCCAGCTTTTCCGCCGCCCCGCCGCGGATCTCTTCCCGCAGCTCAAAAAACGGCATATCCCGGATCAGCCGCAGCTGGATGGCATATTCCCCGCCGCCGGCCAGGCTGCATTGGATTTCATAGTCTGAAAACAGGCAGCCCCGTTCCTTTACACGACAACTCTTTTCTAAAACAGGCAGCCGGGCACGGAATGTTACACCTGCATACCGCAGGACAAAAACGCTGTCGGGGCTGTCCAGCGTCAGATCAAATTCGGCCACAGGGTATGCCGCCGGTGTCCCTGGCCGCAGGCAGAACTGTTTTTCCTCTCCCGGCGCCAGGCCGCTGACGACGGATACCTTTGCCCGGCCCGGCCGGCCGGGCTCTTTTTCCACATCCCAAAGCTGAAACGGTACCGGCCGGCCTTGGACGTCCTCCATCACCAGCTTCCCCGGCTCCATCTCCGCCGAAAGTGCGGCCTCCCAGGTCAGCAGGGTCTTCGGCCAGGAAAATTGGGGATGATGCAGGCTGTCTTTGAATTGAAATATTGTCAATTTCACTCTCTCCCAATATGATAAATCCATATGCGGCAAAACCGCATATGGATTGATCGTCTTAGTTTAAAACCTCCGTCAGGATGTTCATGTCCCGGAAGTTATCGATTACCCATGCTTTGACCGTACCGCCGGCCGCCGGCATGGCGACCTCCGCTGTAAAGGCCTGATCTTTTTCAAAGCCTTCCGCCCTGCAGGGCACATACTGGATCGCTGTCATTTTCCCGTCCGGGCCATAGGCTGCCGCGATCAGCATAAACTGCTGAGCGGCAGACATATTGTTGTCCAAGATAAAGCTGGCGACGGCCGTTTCCGTCCCCTTTTCCAGGTTAAAATCCTGGATCGCGTACTCATCATAGATTTTTAGATAATGGTAAACGCCACTGTTCCCAAAGGTGAATATCATATTGTCTATACCCACGCCGTAATCACCAAAGGGTTCCCGGAACTCATACAGCGTTTGCGGATCTGCCGGATTGGAATAGTCCCGGATTACAGCCCCCATAGAATTGGGGTTATCCTTTACTCCATATTTTCTGATCAGCACATAAATCCCATCCCCTAAGTCGATCTGGGTGGGCGAATATTCTAAGCTTGTTTGCTGCTCATGCAAGACTACAACCGGCGCCGTAGGATCCGTGGCGTCAATTACGAAATCGTCGTCCGACGCTGCGACGCTTCCATGCGTCGCCGTTACCCGGACAATCCCCTCGCCAGCCAGGTTAATATTAGCGTTATTGCAGTTGCTGAATTCAATATATCCGGGAACAGTTTTATCTTTGCCATACTGTCCAAACCCCGGCCATACGTCGCCGCCGGGAACATCAAAAAACTTTTCTTCTGCCGCCCAGCTGCTGTCTAGATCGATAATACGCAGCCGCATAGTTGAAATTTCCTCTTCTTTTATATCATAGGCCTTTAAAATATAAATCCGATAACCGTCTGCCGTTTCTTCCGCAACAAAGTCCCGGCTGTCTGTGGCGTCAGGTTTTACCAGCCAATCCTTATCCTTTACCTCACCCGCTATAATGCCGGGCAGGTCATAAACGAACACGCCGCTTGACGTACAGGCAAACAAGGCGTCACTTAAAACAATCAGCCGTTTTACCGTGCCCCCCGGGGCAACGGAATTGATGATCTGGCTTCCCAGTGCGCCGTCCTCCTGAATTTCCCGGATTTCTATCTGATTGCTCCCTGCATATATGACGTAGTTTTCGTAGATCTCCACCGTACCGCTTTCCCCGCTTGTCGCAAACCGGCTGACCTCCTGAATATTTCCCGGCTGGGTTACGTCATAGGCATAAATATTCTTATTTTTTGCTTTGCCGTAGACCATTTTTTTGCCATTGACATTCTTCCCGGCAGCAAACAAGACCCTGACTTGCGATCCATCTGTACTGTCCAGCAGCGCTGGCGCGCCGTCCTCGTCGGCCGGCCCGGGATTCAGTTCCATTCCCCCCGGCGCGGCAAATGCCGCGCTGGTCAGGAGCAAAGCCGCGCACATGATCCCTGCAATCCATTTTTTAAGCATTTTCTTTTCCTCCATTTCGCCTAAGGCTCTGTCTTATAGGTTCCGCAAAAGCTTCTCCAATACGATAACAGCCTCTGCTCTTGTGGCCGTATTCCGGGGCTGCAGCAGACCCTGCGCATTTCCGGTAAACAGCCCCTTGCCGCAGGCGGCTTCCATGTAAGGCGCCGCCCAGGGGGTAACGTCGCCGGCGTCCGGGAATTTAGAAAGGTCGCCGGCCGTCCGTGTCTGCCCCGCATAATCCATGCCATTGACCAGCAGCACCGCCATTTCCTCCCGGGTAATGGGCGCCGTTGGCAGTGCGTTCCAGCCCGGCGTCATATTCTTGTCATACAGACCTACCAAAAACGCCCGTTCTATAATCATAGAATACCAGTCTTCTTTATAGACATCTGAAAACAGGCCCTGGAACTGGTACTGGGGATAGCTGATCTGCAGGGCACGCATAACCAGGGAGGTGAACTCGGCCCGGGTAATTGCCTGGTCGGGGCAAAAATGATCCGCGTCCACGCCCTTGACCAGGTTCAGCTTTGCCAGCTGCTCAATATCCCCTTTTGCCCAATGGTTTTGGATATCCGCAAATGTTTTTACGGGTCCTTCCGGCTCTTCCGGCGTACCTTCGCCCGGGTCCTCCGGGGGTTCGGCAACTACCGGGGCGGGCCGCATGTCCATAGCGCTCAGGCCCGCAGGCTTCCCTTCCGTCACTACGGCCGCCTCCGTCTGGGCGTCAGCCTTAACGGTTTTTACGCTGCCGCTGTCGTTATAGTCGATTTTATTATCTGTAAAATCATTGTTGTAGAGAAACGTGTTATAAGCCAGATTCGATAAAGTAACACCGTTTACAGAGTTATGGTTTACGTTCTGGTCCAGGATCAGGCCCTTAACCATCTCAATATTCCTGTTATTCGTGTCCGGCGTGGCCACAACAAAGCCGTTGTATTTTACAAAGGATTCGTTATAGCTGGATTTTGCCATGATTGTTTTTCCGCTGCCATTGATGGTATTGCGGCGGTACAAATTCCCGAACTGGGAAACCGCGTTGATATCCGGATCGGAAGCCAGAACAACACCGCCGTCGTCGCCGGTGCCGATACTCAGCGCGTTATCCCGCAGGCCGCCCTCCTTCTCCATAATGCCGCCGGACAGCTGGTTATTCGCTATATAGTTATAAAACGCGATCGTATTCCGGTTTTGTTCCTTTACCTGCGCCTTACCCAGCCAGATGCCGCCGCTGTTGGTCATTACGTTGTTGTCAATGACGTTGTCATAGCTGTTGTTATACAACATAATGCCGCCCTTGCGCGTCTTGGCTTCAATCTGGTTATTTACGATAATATACCGCTCCGGCATAGCGCCGTCAATATAGAATACGTCCCCCGGCTCTGGAATTACGTCCCAATCCCGGTCTACTGTAATCGTATCGCCGGCGGCGCCAACCACCCGCCGGATCTGGCCGGTTCCCCGGCCGGAGGTAATAGCGATCTTTGCGCCGATAATCTGCTGGCCCTTCTTTTGCACCACCGGATCCTCCCCGGCCTTGATCCGGTCAAAGTCTACGTTGGCCTGGATGGTGTTGGCTGTGGCGTTGGTCAGGTTGTTGACCTGGATCCGCTGGGTGGCCTGGTTACAGATTCCCTCGCCGGAGTTATCGTCAAAGCCCTGCCTTTGGTCGCCGATGGTGCCGATAATTTTGTTGTTGCCGTAATACAGCTTATCTCCCCACATCTCGCTGATCCGGTGCTCCATAGTGGCTACCGTGCCCTTATCACCCTTTTCGCAGTTCTCACCGCCGTTGTTGCCTTCAAAGGTACAGCCGTCAATCCAGGAATGGGTTCCTGTCCAAAGCATAGACCGCTGTGTATTGGTGACATAGTTATTTACAAACCGGATCTTCATATAGGTGGAAAGGTCTTCATTCATAAACATGGGGCCCTGGTGGGTAATGTCAAAGCTGGAATCCTCAATGGCGATATGCTGGTGCATATAGCTGACAATACTGCTGCCGTCCCGGGTTGTCAGCGCCGCGTCCTTCATAAAGAAATGGACATTCTCTCCGCTGGCGATTAAAATTGAGCCCACATAGCCGGAGATCCGCCGGGTTGTATCGTCTTCCGGCCGGAGAAGCTCAGAAAGCAGGCCGATCTTCGCTATACCGGAATAACTCTGCGCCGCATTCACCCGTTTATCAATCAGAATGACAGACGCTTCCTTGCCGTCGCCTAAAAGGATAGAATTATCCGGGATTGTAAAGCCATCCGTCATGCTGGTCAGGTTGTACCGGCCGGCCGGGAAATAAATAACGCCACCGCCTTCTGCCGCTGCTGCCCGCAGGGTCTCATTCACCGCTGCCACGTCGCTCGCGGTTCCATTGCCCTGAGCGCCGTAATCCTTGACGTTGAACGTTTTTTCATCATTGAGCTGGCTTGCCCAGCCCAGCTCGATCCCATATTTGCTTTTAATATCATCAAAATTCTCGTCGGTCATGGCTGTGACAGCTTCGTCCGCGGCCAGCACGCCGGTGGCATAACCACTAGAGCCTGTACCGACCTTTACGATATACTTTGTCCCCGGCACGACCATGTCCGGCACAATAAAGTCCAGCTTATACGGGGTAATTGCTGTAACCTGGGCCGGATAGCTTGCCGACCCGTCTTCCGCGCAGACATAAACCTGGGTTTTCCCCGCCCCCGTGGGATCGACAAAATTCCGGCCAAAAACCCGGACCGTCTGCCCCGCGCAGATTTCTGTTTCCGAAAGCCAGTCGCACTGGGGCTCGTTAATATAAAACGGCCTGCTGTACATACTGCCCACCTTCACGAACCCTACATAAATATCTTTGGGTACGTTTTCCGAAATAACGGTCTGGATCACTCCGTCGTCCAGCGCCAGCAAGGGCAGGGAATACATATTGCCCTCCGGCGTGTCCTCCCCGTGATATTCCGATATGGGCAGGAGCAATACCTCGGTTTGCATGCCGCTGGCCACAAAGTTCGCGCCGTAAATCCCGATGGCGTCCCCCGGCGCCGCATTCCATGTATTCTGAATGATCGCCGGCGGCTCCTGGCCGTCGGCCCAAACCGGGGAAACAAATGCGGACAGCGCCAGACAGACGGATAAAAGCATACTGCAAATTTTTTTCATGGTTTCACTGTTTCCTTTCTGTGCGGCTGCTTGCGTATACGCCGGCAGCCGCGCAAAGTCTTATTCCTCAATGACATAAACCTGCTTGATCCCGAATTTTACTGCCACGATCACCACTTCCGCGTTGTTGGATACATCGTTCCAGGCGCCGACCTCCAGGGTCTGCTTTGTCCGGTTATAGATATAGACCACGGCAGAGGTGTTGTTCAGGTAGACCCGGGAATCCTTGGTATAATTCAGCTTGAAGCCGACTTTGTTCATATAGTCGATTTTCCCATAAGTCAGCATAGAGTATGGTTCCGCCGCAAGGCCCAGGTAGGAGATATCAAAGTAGCCGTCAATGCTTCCCAGGCGCGCCAGGACGCGGAACCGGTTCACGCCGCCCTTGCCGTCATAATCAATCTGGATTAAATCGCCCTTTTGCAGCTGGTCAAACGTCAGGTATCCGTAGCCCCAGGTCCCGTATTGCTTGCCGTCTTTTAAGGGTATATTATAATTTGTATTTTGATGTGTATTATTGATATCCTGATCCACGTTTACTGCACCGTCTGCGGATTCTTTCAGTTCCAGATCCTTGCCGCCGTCCGCCACGGTAACGATCATGCCCACATCATCATCCTCGCTGATAATTCCTGCGGAGGCGTCCTTAACCATGTAAATCGGGTCGCCGTAATAAATCGCTTCATTTTTAGCGGTTACCGCGCCCGCGTCGTTGGGTATCACAATGGCGTCAATAAAACCCAGCTCATCAGAAGCATACAGGATATAATCCCGGTTTTTATAATCGTTGATGTAGGAATAGGTCCTGGGCTCTACCTCTTCATAGGTGTCGGATACCTCAAATACCTTTGTATCGTTATTGATCAGGTATTTCCCTTCGATGCGCCCGCTGAGCACACGGGTAAACCCGCTGTATACATATTCCAGCCGGTCAGGATCTGTTGTCCCCTGGATGGGGGTTTCAATGGCTGAAATCGTATTGTCCTCGCCGAATTTTACCCGGACCAGGGACGAAAGCTTTTCCCACTGGCTTTCATACGCGTCGAAATGCGCCTGGATTTCTTCCGGTGATTTCATGGTAACACCGTTCACCTTAATTTTTTCCTTGGCAAAGAAATTTTCCGCCTCGCCGGAGGCTGGGTTCCACAGCTTAAACCGATACAGGTACTCGTCGCCCATATCCCCGTCTGTCATGGCGTTGCAGGAAAAGAGATAGGAATAGGTAAAATCGCTGCGCACGATGCTGAGATCTGCTACCCGGCCCAGGAAATCCAGCACAAATACCACGTTATCGTTCAGCTTGATTTCCGGATAGTCTGTCTGCCCGTTTTCCAGCGCCTTTTGGATATTCCGCGCCAGCTGATACTGTACGCCGTCTACCGTATAGCCGTCTTCCTCGTTATAGCTTGCCACCGCGCCGGAGATGGACTCTGTGCCGACATATGCGACCACATAATCCCTCTCCAGGCTTTCAAAGACAGAAACCACGCTGCCAGCCTTGATATCCTCAAAGGGGATCTGTACGCCTTCGCTGTAAAAGCGTTGAAACGCGTATAAATTATCCTGATATTCTTCAAAAGAGATTTTTTCTCCGGTGTAAGCGTCCTTAATAGAGGACGCGGCCTTATTCACGCCGGAAACAACGATATTATAATATTCGTTGATAAAGACATACCAGCCGCTGTCCGCCTGTACAATCCGTACATAGCCCTCGTAGAGATCCTGCAGCGTATCCGTAATCACGGATACGTCAGTCACGATCCGGCCGTTATAATAGTACATTGCCTCTGCGGGCACCGTCACATTTTTGTTCCGTTGGGAGCCTTCTGTCTGGAAGGTAAATATACGGCTTCCGCCAGCGTTTTCCCGGACGGTCATATCTTCGTCATAGATCTCATATTCCACCGCCTGCTCTACCTTGGTTACCGACAGCAGGGTGCCATACAGCGACCCTTCTTCGTCCTCCGCAATATACGCGCTGATTTTTTTGCCGAGATACTTTTGCGGGTCGTCCAGGTTAGTCTGGAGTATATATTCTCCTACCGCCATTTCGTTGTTTTTTGTCACAGGCTCCCGGAAGTCGATGGCCGTGCCCGCCGCCTCGGTCACAACCCCCTGGATCAGGATCGCGTCATGATATTGATTGAGCAGTGTATTGCCTTCTTCAAAATCTACGCCATTTCCAGTGATGTCCCCAATTTCCAGGATGTTGGTATCCATGGCTTGATAAATCATCTCATACAGCGCCGCGTTGGAAACCGCCTGGTTCACGTCCGCGGCCTTCAGGATCCCAAACCCCCGGGCCAGGGTGGTATATCCGTCCGGATACCCGCCGCTTTGGGCGGCTACCCGGTCGTAGCCCAGCGCGGACACCAGCATTTTGGAAAGCTCCGCGTAGCTGATCGGATTTTCCGGATAAAAATAACCATCGTCATAGGGCGCTATATAGCCCATCTGATACGCGGCCGTAATACTGCCGCCATACTGGGTAGTTTCATCGACATCAACAAAATCGCCCTGGGCCGTGAGCGCCTCTGTATCCAGGCCCAGCATCCGCATAACCGTATAGGCGGCAAAGCCTCTTGTGGCAGGCTGATCCCAGGCGCTGAAATCCGCGTCCAGCACACCCACACTGATCAGCGTATCCCGGATCTCGGCAGAGATTCCCCCGGATACAGCTTCTCCCTCCGCCAATACAGCCGCCGGCGCCATACCCAGCAATAGGGAAATAACCAAAATAAAATGTAGTATTTTTTTCATACCGCTTATCCGTCCCGCTGGCGGGACGATGCATCCTTTCCTCATATTTGCAACCATTCCTTTCCGCACCCCGCTGGCGCAAGGCTTTGATTTGGTTAACTGTTCATCGCGTTATACAGGCCGACAATCACCTTTGCCGCCATAGCCCTGTTTGTTGGGGTTTTTGGCTCGAACATATGCCGGTCCATACCGCTGACAATCCCGCCCTGCTGCATAGCGTAGACCGCTTCCCGGGCGTAATCGTAAATAAATTCGTCGTCCGCAAAAATTTCTTTTTCCCTGACCTGGGGAATCGTCTTGCCAAGATACTGCATCGTCCGATACAGCAGGGCGCAGATTTCCTCCCGGGTAATTTCCCGGCCAACGCCAAACTCGGCTTCCCCTACGCCCATAACGATCTCTGCCTTGGAAAGGCTCGCGATATACGGGTAGTACCATGCGCCTTTTTCCACATCCGTGAAAATACATTCCGCGTTCTCGTCTACTAAATCAAAAGCGGAAGCCAGCATCTTGGCAAACTCTTCCTTCTTCAGGGTCTGCCCCGGCGCGAAATGGTTCCCTTCTACCCCGTGGACAACACCCATTTCCCGCAGCTTCTCGATTTCTGCCTGGGCCCATTCATAGCCAGCCAGGTCATCAAAGCCCTGGCTTTCTCCAGGCGCCTGGGCATCCGGCTCCTGCGCAGTCTGGGGGAGCTGCGGCAGCAAGACCACATTGTTGGTCTTTCCGCCGCC